>JBKJZK010000162.1:0-2815 GCA_046715215.1 Nitrospiraceae bacterium | reverse complement strand
ATCTCCATGTTGATGTACACCATTTGGTGGCAAATCGGGCATTTCGTCGGCCAATCGTTCTTTTGGGTCAAGGGCAGACGGGGCGTCATGTCACGGATGAACGATACAATGATAGTCGGCACCGATGCGTTTGCAGCTAGGCATGGTACGCCGGATGGGATTGCGCCTAGATTGTCAGCGGGAGCTACATTAGCAGAAGGGAAATCATGAACGCCAAAAACACATTTAAATTGTGCGTGATCGGCTCCCTCGGGGTGGCGACACTGGGGCTCACCCTGGTGTTCAATGCCTCTCCTGCTGCCGCCCACGGGGAGCGCTCGCAGGAACCGTTCCTGCGGATGCGTACCGCCCAGTGGTACGACACAAGGTGGAACCCGCAGAAGACCGCCGTCAACGATGAGGCGGTACTGTCGGGCAAGATGCACATATCGGAAGACTGGCCACGGGCCGTCGTCAAGCCCAATCGTACGTTCATAAACGTGGGCAGCCCGAGTTCGGTGTTCACGCGTCTCAGCTCGAAAGTGAACGGAACACCGATGTTCACCTCGGGCCCGATGGAGCTCGGTGGGGACTACGAATACGTGATCAAGCTAAGGGGCCGGTTGCCTGGTCATCACCACATCCACCCGATGTTGGCCGTCAATGGGGCCGGTCCTATCGCCGGGCCGGGGGGCTGGATGGATATCGCAGGCAATTATAAAGATTTTAACAATCCGGCGAAACTGCTGGTGGGTGGAACCATCGATACGGAGACCGCAGGCCTGGCGGCCGGGCTCTTCTGGCATGCCCTATGGGGTGGTATCGGATTCGCCTGGATAGGCTGGTTCGCAATTAGACCGATGTTCCTCATTCGCGCCAGGGTACTGGCGCAAGAGGGAGGGGACGCACTGCTGAATGACCCAGTCGACCGCATAGTGGCGTATGGTGTATTAGGAACGACCTTCGTGTTGATCGCGATAGCGTTCTTCACGACGGACGCCATGTACCCTTATACCATCCCGCTCCAGGCGGGGGAACCAAAGATCAAAGCGACGCATTTGAGGTCGGACCTCACGATGAAGGTGCTCGCAGCGGACTACGATGTTCCTGGTCGCGCCCTGCGGATGACCCTACAGGTCACCAATAGCGGTGAGCAGCCCCTTAGGATCGGAGAGTTCACAACGGCAGGCGTCAGATTCCTCAACAAGGTCGGCGTGGCCAACAACATGGACCCGAACTATCCGCCGGAGATTATGGCAACAGACGGCTTGCATATGGAAGATGAGTCTCCAATCAACCCTGGCGAAAGCAAAGAAGTCAAGCTCGACTCGAGAGACTCGCTGTGGGAAGTGCAGAGACTGATGGACCTGGTTCACGATCCGGAGCAGCGCTTCGGAGGGCTCGTGATGTCATGGGACGAATCAGGCAATCGTCACATCAACAGTATAGCCGGTAACATCATCCCGGTCTTTACGAGGGCCACAGCAAGCTAAGGGTTTAAGCACGTGTAAGCGTGCCGCCGATCCGCCACCCGTCTCGCGACGGGATGGCGGATCGGCTTTTTTTATCGAACGAGATGAATGAAGTAGACCCCTCTGTCAGGACACGATGAAGCCAGGGTTGAGAGAGTAACCTTCCAGACGCAGCGGGATGGCACTGCCCTGCTTTATTTTTCTATCTAGTCCTGTTGTGTTTCTGAGCGATGTTTTACTGCTACTCGCTGAATTTATCCACAATGCCTGCTCCTCCAGCGCGTGGTGTCAGGTAGACCTCATCCAGCGTGTTCCGGCGTGCTATAGATCAGTGATTGGTGCTCTTTCCCTAGCCCACATTATTCATGAGCGCTTCTGCTGCAATCGCCGATCCCCTGCTACGACGAGCCTCCGGCCGACGGGCTCGCTCCTCTGACCCTCACCGTACTGGGAGAGGGGCCCTTCTTTTTTGGCGCCCCGTCTGAGGACCAGCGGGCACCGCCGTAGACGTCGGTACCAGTTTCCAGGGTTCGCGCTCGGGACATTGAACCGTCATGAATAATTCTGGTTAGGTGTCTCCCAAGGGGACTTCCTTCGGGGCACAAAAATATATTCCCATCAACGCGCTGTGATAGCTGTGCGAAAGACGTCCCGGTTTTCTCTGGTTGGATCCCACCCCTCGCCTTCCTGCTTGCAGTACAGGCACTTCACCGTCGCATCCAGATCCAGAATCCACGGCGTGGTCAGCAACGGCCACTTTGTCGTCGCCAGGTGCCGGTCGAGCAAGGCCACGCCCGACGAGGCGTCCATCCGTGTCTGCGCGCGTCGTGCCGCATCCTCCGGGACCAGCTGCGCTAAGCCCAAGAAGCTCAGGGTGTATGCCGTCATAGCGCCTTGCGGATGCTAGGCACGTAGCGGCGGTGGTCCGCACACCGCTCGCGGGGTCGGCCGCGTTGTTGCTTGGGCAAGCCAACGGGCAGTCCGCCACCCCGGCTTGAACAAGCCACCTTGAGACACTCGATGAAGAACGGCCACGGCCCGAGCGGGCGTCACGGCCGCAGTCGGATCCCGAACGTATCGAGCGCCATCGCCCCGTTGGAGTACGCTCAGGCCTTCGGTTTCGCTTCACCCCTCGGATGCTCCCGCCGTGCCAATCAAGACTTCGACGCACAGCCAGCAAGGGCGTAGCCCATCAGAACTGCAACTCACCTACCGTTTATAAGTTCATTGAGCTTGAGCTTCGGGGCCACAACCACAGTCAGCATTGTGATCTGGGTTATGTTTCTGGAAGATTGGTAGCATCGCCGAGGAAGGATACTGCTTGCGGCGCAGTATTGTCGTCAAACCGTTTGAATTCGAGCACA
>JBKJZK010000161.1:0-2881 GCA_046715215.1 Nitrospiraceae bacterium | reverse complement strand
GTCGTGTCCCGGTTTCGTGGTCTGCCCGCCGGATAAGACCAGTAGATCGCGCGCGCGTGTCATGCCGACGTATAGAAGTCGCCGCTGTTCCGCCTCTTCCCGCGCCGCCATCTTCATGTCTACGAGCACGGCTCCGAGATTCGAGCGGCCTCCCATTTGCAGGCTATAACAGCGGCTTGACCAATCATGATGGATGGACGGCCCCTTGCGAGGATTCTTGGACCCTTGGTGCAGGCCGGGAAGAATGACCACAGGAAATTCCAATCCTTTGGCCTTGTGGATGGTCAGCACGCGGACGGCGTCGAGTGATTCCTCAGCCAGGGCGCTTTCTGCTTCATCCGGCTGTTCCAACACCCTGGTCATCATCAGATCAACGAACCCTGTCAACGTGAGATGGGGGCGATCGGCGAGTGTTTCGGCCATATCGCGTATCTTTCGCAGATTGGCCACCGCCTGTTCACCATGGAGTGACGCGGCGGCTAATTCTAGAACTGGCAATCGTTCGAAGATCAGATCAATGGCGTCAGGCACAGGTCGTAAGGGAGCGAGCTGATGCAGCTCGGCCAAACGCTCATAGAGCCGCCTCACCATTCCTGCCTGTGGATGGCTCCAGGCAGACAGCCAATCCCGTTCCTGATAATCCAACCCCTCTCTCTGCTGGAGGGCCAGCAGATCCCGGTCCGCCATGCCGCCCAGGGGTGAGCGCAAGATTCCGACCAGCGCGATTGCATCGTTCGGATTGTCGATGACCCGGAGGAGGTTGACCACATCGATGATTTCCTGCCGCCGGTAAAAATGCTTTTCCCCGTCCGCGATATAGGCGATGTCGTAAGCGCGCAGGGCGTCGAGATAGACCTGTGCCTGGGTCAACTTCCTGAAGATCAGGGCAATGTGGCCCGGTTGGAGTGGGCCTTCACGTCGATCACGATCCGTAATCGTCGTGCCGGCGAGAAGCTCCTCCTTCAGCCAGCGCGCCAGGGCTTCCGCCTCCGCCCGAGTCGCAGCCTGCACATCGAACTCCTCGTCGTCCTCTCCCGGCGTGACGAGGTGAAGCTGCGCCCCGGAGACTGAAACCTCTGGCTTTCGTTGAGGTCTGGCTGCCAACCGTTCATTGGCCGGCTGAACATGCTCTGTTGCTTGGAAGAGCCGGTCGAAGACATTATTGACGACATCCAGCACAGCCTCATCGCTACGAAAGTTCGTCACCAGGGAATAGACGCGTCCTCCACCCGCTCGAATTTTCTCCACCACTCGTTCGAAGGCTTCGATGTCGGCCCGGCGAAAGGCATAGATCGATTGCTTGGGATCTCCCACGATAAACAATTTGCCCGGCTCCAAGTCTACATCATGCCATGCGGTCTGATGGCTGCCCGCCCGTTCACCGAGGTAGAGGATAATCTCGTACTGGACCGGATCGGTGTCCTGAAACTCATCGACCAGGATCGCCCGATAGGTCTCTTTGATCCTGGCGCGGACAGCAGGATGGTCGCGCAAGAGGGTTTTAGCCCTTGCCAACAAGCCATCGAATGCGATCCAACCCGAGGAGAGAAACCCATGCCGTACTTGATGGAGGAACGGCCGTACGAGCGTCACCACCTCTTGAAAGTATGACTGGTCGACTGTGAGGAGTTGTTGCGCGAGCCCGATGGTGGAGGCCGCCTCTTCAAACGCAGCCTCCTCCCATCCAACGGGGGCTTTCCCAAGATCCTTCTCTAGGACTGCCCGTTCATCTTGAGGCAAGTGCTCGAGCCCTGGCAGCCCTTCTTCCAACAAAAGTTCCAGCGACTGCACCGCAGCGGCGAGCATCTGTTCCGCCTTACGACGTTTCGGCCGATCCTGCGCGGCAAGGAGCGTAGCGGCACGGCCATGCGTGGTCGCGACCCAGTCACGCAAGGCGCCCTCCAGGGCGAGGGATCGGCACTGACTGTCAAGTTCATCGAGGTCCACAAAATCCCCGGCAAGGGCAACGGTGAACTGCTGAAGATCATCGAGGGTGGCTCCAGCCAGGACTCGTCGCCAGCGGCTATGCTGGGGTCCGGCTGATCCGAGTTCTTGGTCTAACCAACGGTCCCAAGATGAGTGAAACAATTCCTTGAAGCGTGACCCATCATCCTCTTGAAATAATGGATCAAGTTCAGACTCAATAGGATGAAGCCGCAAGAGGTGCGCGGCAAAACTATGTAAGGTCCCGATCTGGGCTTTCTCCATCTGCTCAAGCGCCGTCCTGGCCCGTTCGCCTATTTGTTCAGCTGAAAGATGGTAACGGATCCGGAAGGTGGCGATCATGTCATCGGCTTGTTCGGTCAAACGAAGGAGCTGCGCGCGGAGCCGCTGCTTCATTTCAGTTGCGGCTTTGTTAGTGAAGGTGAGGGCCACGATCTCTGTGATGGCCAAGGGATTTGGGTCTCTCAGGAGGAGGTTGAGGATGCGATTGACGAGGATCGTGGTCTTGCCGGTCCCGGCTCCCGCGACCACCACGACATTGCGGTCCCAGGTGGTCTCCGCCAGGCGCCGATCCTGGGAATCCACGAGTGTCAGTACATCACTCATCATTTACTTTCTGCCTTCTCAACCGGCGTAAGACTCGGGCCTGGGGCGATCGGTACGAACGCCACCAGGCCATGCCATCGTGGCGTCGGCAGGCACCCGAAAACTCGCAGTAGTCGCAATAGCCATCGGGAAGAATAAAAAACTCTCTGCGCTCGATGCCTTGGATCAATGTGGAGAGCGTCTGCCGGATCATGTCACCCGTGTGGCTGGTCCAAAGACTCGCGTCAAACGTTGAGCGAGAGATAGGCTGCTTCCACTGTGGAGCGAGGAAGAGCAATTGGACATCGGTCGGCGCAGGCAGCGACGGCAGCGTCATGCGGGCATAGAGCGG
>JBKJZK010000160.1:0-3136 GCA_046715215.1 Nitrospiraceae bacterium | reverse complement strand
GGTCTTGGGTCCGATCGCGGTGTTGATCATGGCCGTGTTCGTGGCTGCGCTGTGGGTCATCTTTGGGCGAACAATGACCGTGGTGCCGCATCTCCGAACGGCGGTTCTGGCATTGAGTTCACGGGAGGCCGTTTCAGATCGACCGTTCTTGCACCGCTGTCTCTGGCTGCTGGGGATCGTCAACGTGGGGTTCTGTATGCATTCGCTCATTCATCTTGAGCCAGCCACGATTGCCCTCCTAGGCGCAAGCATGTTCATGCTGATCGGTCATGCGCGGCGGAAGCCGAAGGAGGCAGAAGAGTTGTCGTATTTGACCGATGTCGAATGGAAAACCATCTTCTTTTTTATCGGGTTATTTATACTGGTCGGTGGATTGGTGAAGGTCGGCGTGATTCGCTATTTGGCAGATCAGTTGGTTTCGGTGACGCAGGGGAATGTTGCGGGATCCACGATGGCGGTGCTCTGGGGGTCGGCAATTCTATCAGCCGCGGTGGATAACATTCCCTACGTCGCAGCGATGAATCCGTTGATTGTGGACCTCGCCCGGTCGCTTCACCCCGAGATTTTTGATTATGCCACTTTGGTGCATCAGCCAGACATCATTCCGCTGTGGTGGGCGCTGGCGCTTGGAGCTTGTCTGGGGGGGAACGGCACGATCATCGGCGCGAGCGCGAACGTCGTGATTGTGGATATCGCGCGCAAAGCCGGCTATCCCATCTCATTCTGGCAGTTCTTCAAGTTTGGGTTTCCCGTCATGTTGGGGTCGGTATTCATGAGCGCTGTGTATCTCTGGATCCTCTTTCTCCGCTGACCTAGCAGGATGCTGAAAAAATCGCCCTTCTCAACCCTCCCGACCCTGGCGCGCCGAGACGCGCCTATTCCCATCCATCGTCTGCTGCATGGTTGATTTGGGCCCACCGCGATTGACAGTTGATTTTCCCTCTCGGGAAGCAGCTTTTCCTGTCGGCCACTTGCTCTCGCTGATCCAGGGGGGTAAGATCGTCTGTCCCCGCTCACCTACATCGATAGGAGGTGCCATGGCTGTCCGCACCACTCCCTCAAAACCACGGGCTTCTCTCGACCGAAGCATCGAACGGATGCGGAAACAGCTCGCCGAATTCGCCCCGTTCCTAGGCAAGGGCAAGCAGACGCGCAGTCTTGAAGAATTCGATCTGGAAACCGAACGGCTGATCGAGGATCTGCTCGGGCAGGCGTCTAACTTGGTGCACGCCTATGAGTATGCTGAGCTGGGCGAGGCGGCAGGACTGGTCAACATGACGGACGAGGCGCCGGAAGGCACTGGCATGGATAGTCAGCGGCAAAGCCTGTTGCAGCGCGGTCGCGTGTTGGAGAGCTGCGTGGCGGAATTGGAAGCGCGCCGGTCTGCCGAACCGAAGCAAGCCAAGATCGGGCTCACGCTCATCGGTCCGCAGATCGCCGAGCACATGTCCACCGAGGTCCGGAGCGTGTCGCAGGACGCCAGTCTGCGACAGGCCGGGCAGCTGATGCAGCAATGGAAGCTGGGGTCTCTGCTCGTGACAAACAGCCAATCGTACGTCGGTGTCATGACCGATTCGGTCCTGGCCCGCGAGGTGGTGGCCAATGGGCTGGATCCCAATACGACCGTTGTCAAAACCTGCATGCGGACGCCGGTGGCGGCGATTGAAGGTTCGCGGCCGATTATCGACGCCGTGCGTATGATGAAGGAGCAGGCCACCCGGCATCTGGCTGTGACGCAAGATGGACAGATCATCGGCGTAATATCCGTCTCCAATATTCTGCGGTACTACTCGGGCGTCGTCTAGCAACATGTCGCGCGTCGTTCGTAACGCGTGGTCTGCCGAGCAAATGGCGCATAGCGCATAGCTGGAAAGAACAGAGGGCGCATTGCTGATGGATCGAAGGAGACTGGGTTTCACTCTCGCAGCCATCGGCAATAAGCTATTCGTTCCTATCAGAACGGGAGGTGCATGATGGGTCCAACCAAGGCGATCGTGAAAGAGAACAGCCTCTATGAGGTGGTGGGGGGGAAGTTGATTAAGGACGGGTTCGCCAGCCGGCAGGAACTTGAAGACTACGTGAACCATCATTATGTGACGCTGCCGGTGCTCGACAACGCGGGGAAACAGTGGTTGCTTGATGGGAAGCCGGTGTATTGTCTCCGTGGCTCGCAGTACGAAACCGTAGACGATCAGAGGGTCCACCTCGCGCGTTGCCCGGATTGCGGTGGCATGGGAATCAGATCAGACGAATTTACGGTCGAATCGGATTGCATCCGTTGCACGGCCTGCGGACATGAATTCGATGCGCGATTGGAAATGATGGAAACCTAAGGGGCGGGGGAAGGGCACCCGTGCTGGTCCCTTGCTCCCGGAGCGCGCGCCCTAAGAAGGGCCTCGCTCGACGGCCGCAGTAGGACCAGCAACGAGTGTCCTTCCTGGGGGAACAACAAGCAAGCTTGGATGGAGCATATAGAAGTGGTGGTCGTTCGATGCGCGCAGTGGGACACCAACCAGGCAGTACCCCGAAAGAGAGAAACGAGCGAGCTTGGAAGGAGTATGAGAGGGCAGACTAGATGATCTCCTGTGCTCGTGCAACGCGCGGCCTCGGAAGGCCCTCGTTGGACACGCGCAATGGGAGACCATCTAGCCCGCCCTCAAGGGAGAAGATGGAAGAGCGGTGCTCCCTCGATGCGCGCAGTGAAGGACAGCCTGGTTGCTCCCCTTAGGGCAAAGCGTGGAAATTCGGAAGGGCTTCGCCTGGGATAATGGTACGTCACGGGAAATCGATTGCGAAGCAATCGGAGGGTAGGGCGGGTGAAAATTTCTGCTAGCCCGCATTATTCATGAATGTTCGTCGCGAAAGTGTGATTACAAAACCTGACCCTGAGCTTCGGACCCGCGACTCTATTCCAATTGTCGTGTCACTTGATGCTGCGCATTCAATGATTGCGTTGCCTGTCGAAGCGCCGGTGTGTCATGTCAGAGGCGGCCACAGTGTCACTGGAACGGATGGTGCGCCAGGAAAGTCGCGTGTCTATGAAGAATGGGGCTATGCAGAGCGCGCGTGGTATTTGGAGAAGCGTCAAGGCTTTACGGGGGTGCTCCGTGCGCTCTTGTGGCCGACGGAGGGCGTC
>JBKJZK010000159.1:0-1478 GCA_046715215.1 Nitrospiraceae bacterium | reverse complement strand
TCGGAATGAAAAACGGCGAGACGCGCCCGGGGCCTTTTTCCTGCAACACCTTGTGGTAGTGCTCGATCGACCCAAGCCCCCCGATGCCCGATCCGATATACACCCCGGCTTTCGTGGCCTCTTCCGGCGCTACGGTATACCCAGCATCATCCACCGCCAGTTGGGCAGCGCCCACGGCATAATGGATGAACGTGTCCATCTTCTTGATTTCTTTTTTCTCGATGAACTCGGCTGGATCGAAGTCTTTCACTTCACCGGCAATTTGGGCATCGTACGCCGCAGGATCGAATTTCGTGATTCGACCAATGCCGGATTCACCGGCGCAGATGGCCTTCCAGGTCTTTTCGACACCCGTCCCCAGAGGCGTGATCAGCCCCAAACCGGTCACCACAATCCGCCTGGCCGAACGAGGACTCATCACGTCCTACGACCGCTAGGCCTTTTCCTTAATGTAGTCCAACGCTTTCCCGACCGTCAGAATCTTCTCTGCGTCTTCGTCGGGGATCTCGATGCCGAATTCTTCTTCGAGGGCCATCACCAGCTCAACCGTGTCGAGCGAGTCGGCGCCAAGATCTTCCACGAAGCTGGCTTCGGGCGTGACCTCGTCCTCTTCAACTCCGAGCTGCTCACCGATAATTTTTTTTACCCGGTCATCCACAGTACCCATTGATTTTCCTGCCTCCTCTCCCATCCTAGCTCCTCCTTGTCGCTGCGAACCTGGCGCCGCAGCATCGTACAGTATTCTGTTCACACAATCGTCAGGGCATCAACATCCCACCGTTCACGTGCAACACGTGCCCGGTGATGTAGGCTGCCTCGTCCGACACGAGAAAACGCACCGCCGCCGCAATATCGGCCGCGGTACCCAACCGTCCCAATGGAATTTGCTTCTGAAGCGTGTCTTTCACCTCCGTCGATAATCCCTGCGTCATGGCGGTATCGATAAATCCAGGCGCGACCGCGTTCACTGTAACTGAGCGGCTCGCATATTCCCGCGCAACCGACTTGGTCAATCCAATTACCGCCGCCTTCGATGCCGCGTAATTAGCCTGCCCCACATTACCCATCACTCCGACGATCGACGCAATGTTGACGATGCGACCATACCGCTGCTTGGTCATCGGGAGCAAGACCGCCTTCGTGCAGTTGAACGTTCCGTTCAAATTTACTTGCAGCACGAGGTTCCAATCTTCCTCTTTCATCCGCAACAACAGTCCGTCACGCGTAATCCCTGCATTGTTCACCAGAATATCGACCTTCCCCCATTCCTTCAGGACCTGGTCGACCATAGCTTTGGTGGCAGTGGCATCCGCCACATTGACTTTGACATTCAAAGCCTGGCGCCCCAACTGCTCCACCACCGTAACCGTGTCCTTCGATCGGCTCGGATCAAGATCGGCTACCACAATATCAGCCCCGGCTTGAGCCAATGACTCGGCTATCGCCCGGCCGATCCCTTGCGCCGCTCCTGTGACAAT
>JBKJZK010000158.1:0-3251 GCA_046715215.1 Nitrospiraceae bacterium | reverse complement strand
ATTCGATGCTTCCCCGTTCGACCCACGAGCGATCCCCGCGTGAAGCGGTCAAAGGGAAGCAGGGTGGCAGGACGTTGGAGATTCAACGCCTTGTAGGGCGAGCCCTCCGTGCGGTGACAGATATGGGCCAGATGGGAGAGCGGTCGATCTGGCTCGATTGCGACGTCATTCAGGCCGACGGAGGGACCAGAACGGCTTCTATTACAGGAGCGTTCATCGCCCTGGCCGACGCGTTTACAGTTCTCAAGAAGCGCGGCCTGATTAAGAAACGTCCTTTGACGGACTACCTTGCTGCCATTAGCGTAGGAAAAGTGGGTGGGGAAATCCTCGTCGACCTAGCCTATACAGAGGACTCAATGGCCGATGTCGACATGAATGTGGTCATGACCGGACAAGGGCGCTATGTCGAAGTCCAGGGCACAGCGGAACGGACCCCCTTTGCCAAACAGGAAATGGATGAGTTCATGGCGATGGGATGGAGCGGGATTCAGACCCTCACCGCGCTGCAGAAGGATTTGATCGGCGAACTGGAATAGGGAAGAGAGACGATGATTCGTGAATTGGTGCTCGCGACTCGCAATCGGCATAAAGTCGTTGAACTCGTTGCGCTCTTAGGCGATTTGGGCATCACGATTCGTACACTCGATGAATTCCCGGATGCCCCGGACGTGGTCGAAGACGGGGATACCTGCGAGGCCAACGCAGTGAAGAAAGCGCGTGCCATTGCCGAGTTCACGGGCTTGCCGGCTGTCGCCGACGATACGGGGCTGGAGGTGGATGCGCTTGGTGGGCGGCCCGGTGTCTATGCAGCGCGCTATGCCGGCGAAGACGCGACCTACGAAGACAACTGTCGAAAGTTATTACGGGAATTGACGGGTGTGCCTCGCGAACAACGAACCGCTCGGTTTATCACGGTTGCGGCTTTGGCAATGCCAACCTGCGGTGTGCAAGTTGCTCATGGCACCTTAGCTGGTCTCATATCAGAAGAGCAGGACGGCGACCAGGGATTCGGCTATGATCCAGTGTTCTTTGTCCCCGAACTAGGGAAGACGTTGGCCGAATTGTCAGCCGATGAAAAAAACCGCGTAAGCCATCGGGCAAAAGCCTTTACAAAAGTGCGCGCGCTGGTGCTCGGGAAGGCTAACACGGTATTAACACTTGCCGATTCTCCAGCGGCAGGGCAAAGTGTACGTGATTGTAATTCTAATGTCGGGGCGTAGCGCAGCCCGGTAGCGCGCCTGCTTTGGGAGCAGGATGTCGGAGGTTCAAATCCTCTCGCCCCGACCAAACCGCCAGCGGAGTGCTGAGTTCTGAGTCTTGAGTGCTGAGTTAGAACACAAACTGACCGGAACTATTTCGTAACTCAGAACTCAGCACTCTCAACTCAAAACTTCAAAGAGAGCGCCCGTAGCTCAGTCGGATAGAGCATCAGCCTTCTAAGCTGAGGGTCGCTGGTTCGATTCCAGCCGGGCGCACCACAGAGTTTCCTATCCATGCGCTCGCTGCTTCGCCCTTCCTGTCTTGCGATCCCTGCCATAGGCTTGGTGCTTCTCTACACGCTCGTTGTGTTTTTTCTCCTTCCCTACCTTATTAATGCCTACGCGATCATGCTGTTGCTGAGAAGCTCAAGTGTCCGGTGCCGGTCAAAAGGTGGAGCTGAATCCGTTTGTGCTTTCGCTTCGGGTGACGGGCTTGGAAATTCGAGAGGGGGATCAGTCGGCCTTGCTCGGGTTTGACGAGTTCTTCGTCAATCTTCAGGCATGCCCCCTCATTCGTCGGGCCTTGGTGTGGTCCCCGAATCCCCCTTGCACTTCGTCTAGGAAGGACAGTATCGTAGTGCGAGGAGCGATCGAAATCATTGGCTTAAATGAGGGAGGCTACCATGGCGCTACGACTAGGAGATGAGGCACCGAATTTTACGGCAGAGACCACCGAAGGGACCATCAACTTTCATGAGTGGTTGGGCAGCGGGTGGGGGATTCTCTTCTCGCATCCGAAAGACTATACCCCCGTCTGCACCACCGAGTTGGGGACCGTCGCCAAGATTACACCGGAGTTCAAGAAGCGGGGCGTGAAAGTTATCGCCATCAGCGTGGATCCACTGGATTCGCACAAGGGCTGGATCAACGATATCAATGAGACGCAGAAGACGACGATGAACTATCCGATCATTGCCGATCCTGACAAGAAGGTCGCAACCCTGTACGACATGATCCATCCGAACGCGATGGATAACATGACGGTGCGCTCCGTCTTCATTATTGGCCCGGACAAAAAGGTCAAGCTGACCTTGACCTATCCAGCCTCATGTGGCCGGAACTTCGACGAACTTCTGCGTGTCATCGACTCGCTCCAATTGACCTCGAAGTTCAAAGTTGCCACGCCGGCCAACTGGAAGGACGGAGAGGATTGCATCATCACCCCGGCTGTGAATGACGCTGAAGCAAAGACGCTCTTCCCCAAGGGCTTCAAGAGCGTGAAACCTTACCTTCGCTATACCCCGCAGCCGAATAAGTAAGAAGCGGTTCGATAAGTCATAAGGGCGGGAGTGGACATGAGCCATTCCCGCCTTTTATGTTTCTGGAGAGCGTCTCTTGCGGATATAACGTTCGAATTCACTCAGTGCATTCCAGGGGTGAGGAAATCCTTCCGATTCGAGCCCCTTCAGTGGAGCAGGGAAGGGAGAGGTTGATTAATGGGCCAGGGGAGCTGTAATTATCAGTCCCCGGCACATTTCCCTCAAACCATAAGGACGCAGTTATGCCCATATTGTTATCGATAGGACTCTATGTGCTCGCCGGACTGTGCGAGATTGGAGGCGGGTATCTTGTGTGGCTGTGGTTTCGCGAAGGACGGCCACTTGGTTACGGGATTGCCGGAGCGGCCATTCTCATTCTCTATGGCATCATACCGACATTTCAGCCGGCCCACTTTGGTCGGGTCTATGCCGCGTATGGCGGCATGTTCATTGTGCTCTCGCTTCTCTGGGGATGGGCGATGGATGGTATGAGGCCGGATCGGTTCGACACCATTGGAGCTATTCTTTGCCTGATTGGAATGGTGGTCATCATGTATGCGCCACGCGGCTAGCCCTGTGGCATGAGAGGCTGAAGTGCTTTTCATCCTGGCTCTATATGAGCAGTAGGCCGGCGAGGCGAATCTTTTTCAAGGAGGTAGTACCGAGGAAGACCTCAAACTCCTTTCTGGTTCCTGGAAATGTGGTTGTTGTTTCCCGGAGCAGGGGGTAGGGA
>JBKJZK010000157.1:0-2950 GCA_046715215.1 Nitrospiraceae bacterium | reverse complement strand
CTCACATTCCTGAAGCCGAGATACGCACCAACTTGCTCTCGACCTATGGCATTGAAATCGGCGGCGGGCTCGGCCCACTCAAGAGGAAGGTCTGGCGCATCGGCTTGATGGGTGAATCATCGACCGAGGCTCACGTCTTGACCTTGCTTAATGCGCTGGAAGAACTTTTTATCCGCGGTGGCTGGCTTTCCACTCCCGGGATCGCACTCCAGGCTGCTGCACGGGTCTATGGCCGTCCGGTATCTTGACGGCGAGGGCATCGATCGGATGAAGAACACACCATCAGTCTGGGTGCTCGCTGCCGGGGCCTTTGCCCTTCTCGCTATGGTCGCGTACTTGCTCTTCGCCCTGATGCTAGCCGATCACATGCAGCCGGATCGCGTTCCTCCGGACAAGGCTGCGGCTACAAAGTCGGCGATGTGAAGGGCCGCATCACCACCCTTCCCCTCGGTATGCCATCATGAAGTCCGTTACCATTCGCTCAGTGCGCGTCATCGACGGAACCGGTCGGACGATCGAACGGGCCACAGTTGTCATTCGCGGCACCATGATTGCCGACGTCGGATCGGATCGAGTCCTCTCCCTCCCACGTGGAACGACCAAGATCGATGGCCGGGGACTGACGCTGTTACCAGGCTTGATCGACTGTCATGTGCATTTCTGCCTCGGAGGCGAACCGGATGTCGTCGATGCGATCGCCAACGAGACGCCCGCTCTGACATTGCTCAAATCGAGCCGGTCTGCGAGACAGACCTTGGAGGCAGGCTTCACCACCGTGCGCGACGTGGGATCGCGAGACCATTCCATCTTTACGTTGCAACGGGCTATCGACGCAGGACTTGTTCCCGGACCTCGTATTGTCGCGGCAGGCCTGGCGATTTGCATGATCGGCGGCCACGCCAGATTTATCGGTCAGGAAGTGGAAGGGGCGGAGCAAGTCCGTTCCGTCGTGCGCGCGCAAATCGCCGCCGGGGCCGCCGTCATTAAAGTCATTGCGTCAGGCGGCGTCCTCACTCCCGGTACCTCGCCGGACCAGGCGCAAATGACCGTGGAAGAGCTCCGGGCCGCCGTGGAAGAAGCACAGCGAGCTGGGCGGAAAGTCGCCGCCCATGCCCATGGATCGTCGGGGATGAAGAATGCTATCCGCGCCGGAGTTCATTCGATCGAACATGCCACGCTCATGGACGAAGAAGCGGCGGCCATGATGAAACAGCAGGGTGTCTTCATGGTGCCGACACTCTCTGCGCTGGCCACCACTGCCGCCTGCCGACTTGGGTGCGGCATTCCCGAAAGCGCCTTGGACAAAGCCAAATCCATGACGAAGCGCCATCAAGTGAGCTTCAAGAAAGCCCTGCGTGACGGAATCCAGATTGCGATGGGCACGGACGCGGGGACGCCCTTTAACTTTCACGGCGAGAACGCCCAGGAACTCGAGCGGATGGTCGCCTTCGGAATGAGCCCGATGCAGGCGATTCTCGCCTCGACTTCCGCTGCCGCCCAATTGATCGGGATTCAGGACCAGGTAGGAACGATCGAGACGGGGAAACTGGCGGACCTCCTCTTATTCAAGGGCAATCCACTTCGCCGTATCGACCTGCTGCGAGACCGAAGTAGGATTATCGGGGTCATGCAGGCAGGCCAGTTTGTCGCGGGGCCGCTTTCAAGGATGTGAAACGTTACATGTATTAATCGGTACTTAATCGGACAGACAAGGTCAGATGAATTCAGGCCTCGAAGGACCGCTATCGGCCAATTTGAGACGTTCGCCCCGCTGGACGCGTAGAGTGGGTCAACGGAGACGACGCGCTTTCCCAGGGCAGGGGGGGTGAGGTGAGCGGGCGGAAGGTGAGGACGGCGCCGGACCGCCACGCACCGTTCCGCCTCTTGTATTCAACCAACATTTCTTGCCCACTCCAGCCGTTTGCGTGTGGTTTCCATATAGTTTTGAGGCGGCTTCCCTCCTTCAGATTCAACTTGTTGCCGGTACGTCTCCAAGTCGTTTTCTTGTGTGGCAGGTAGTCCCATCTCCCACCTTCTCGATTCGAGATTAGCCGGGTCTTCCACTTCGCACGAGAGTTCGCCCTTCTCGTCCCAATCTAAGACGGTCCCATACACCTGGGGTTTGTTTTCGTTGAAGCGGATCCGATCAGTGAGAAAGGCAACCTGTGTTTTTGGCACCTCTCCGTTCCTCCCGGTCTCGGTGATGAGCGCGAGGAATTTGCGCTGCAATTCAGGCGTGCCTATGGAGTGTTGCGCGACTACCCCGGCCGTGCGGCAGCCCTCAAGCCCGACCACTGAAATCGTCGGCCAGCCATGTTGCGAGACGAGTTCATTTAGTCGGTGTGCATCTTCCCGGTGCACGTGCTGCAGCTCGTCGGCATAACCGTCATAAAGCCGGCCCTCCCGCACCAATCGCGGGCGTGTGTCCACATCGCGTTGCTCCATCGAGATCAATTCATCGAGCAATTGCTGATTCATGAGCCACGCTCAATCTGAAAAGGATATCGCAGGGCTAACCGGCGTGAACACGAGCGCGACGCGACACTGTTGCGAGTCCGTGTGGAACACGTTGTGATGCCTTCCGCCGAACCACACAGCCGAGAGCCACGGAAGGCTGAGCTGCATTAAAGATTCCCGACCCCTGTATCCAGTGAAATAAAACAGGTAAGGCATACGTCTTGCCGAGGCGTACGTAGGTTTACGATCTCGCAGACCCCTTCGAACCATCGGTGAATTCCGGCAACATTCTGACAAGGTGAAACGCATAGGTCTGAACCAGCGACCATAATCCATGCAATCTCTGAGGTCCAGCAAGAGGGTGCATGAGGACATATTTTGCGATGCCTGAAAGGGGAGGACGCCCTGTGCGTACGTTCATCGCACCGAGTTCCGGCAATGGCAGGGCTGGCGTATCGACGACGACCCGCGCAACAACCCACGGAAGCCCTTT
>JBKJZK010000156.1:0-12414 GCA_046715215.1 Nitrospiraceae bacterium | reverse complement strand
GTTCAGATACGGCCTTGAGTAATTCGTCACCCATGTCGTGGCCGAAGGTATCATTCACCGTTTTGAATCGATCGAGATCGAGGAGCATGAGAGCAAACGATTGTTGCATGCGCTTGCTCCGCGCCATGGCTTGAACCAGCCGATCACGAAAGAGGGTACGATTCACCAGTCCGGTCAAGTGATCGTACTGCGCGAGGTAGGTCAGGTGCTCTTCAGCGCGTTTTCGCTCAATGGCATAGCGAACGGCACGTGCTAAAAGCTCGGGATGCCCCTGACCTTTGACGAGGTAATCCTGCGCCCCCTGTTGGACGGCTTGAAGCGCCAGGTTTTGGTCGCTCACGCCGCTCAGGACGACAACGGGGATTGTCGGACTGGTGGCATGGACCTCTCTGACTGTCGGGAGACCGAACGCATCCGGGAGAGACAGGTCCAAGAGCACTGCATCGAACCGCTCACGGCTGAGAAGCGTGAATCCCTCTCCCAGCGTTTTCGCCCGGGTAACCTGGAACTCCTCCATGCTCCATTCAGAAAGGAGATCCTGCGTGAGCTGAGCGTCGACGTCATTGTCTTCGACGAGGAGCACTTTGATCATCCGACACCCTCGCTATCGCGTAAACCCCTGAGTTCGATTCCTAGTTTCTAGGAACCTGTCCGACATTGACATTTCTGCTACGGCGAACGATGGCCAGGCATCTGCTTTGTTCTCGGCCCACTCCCAAGAACCGTGAAACGTGAGGCGTGAACCGTGAAACGAGGGTCAGCCTCGGAGCTACAGCCTCGCATCTGGCCGCACCTCCTTCGCCTCGTGACGAGCAGCATTGTCGGACAGGCTCCTGGGCGGATGCTGAAAAAGTCCGCCAGCGCCACAGACCGTGGCACGTAATGCGTATCTCGTGAAGCGTCGTTCGTTTCCGGGTTCATTCGGACGTTTCACCTTTCAAGAACGCCGAGGCCGGCTACTATGAGAGATTGATTATAGCCAAGAGACGAGGGAGGATAAAGGAAATGCGAGAATACGGTAAGGGAAAGGCTTCTTTGGAGATTGATAAAGAGAAACCTCTACCGGATTCTTCGGCATGCGGACAAAGTCAAAAAGAGCAGGAAGTGAGCGATGACTATCCTTGAGGTGAGAGGGGCGGAACGTTCGGATAGATTCCACGTGGGAGACGTTCGGGGCCAATTGTCCCTTCGCAAGCATACCCTGGTTCGAAGGGCCAGAGGAGAGATCGACCCTCCCAAGAACCTCTCACCTGGACCGTACTCAGCGAGACTCCGAGTCGAGCCGCCTCTTCGCGCATCGTGGAGAGGCAGCCTTCGTAAGAATATGCGCGGCGACCCAGTATGATCGGGTTGCCCGTCTGGCTATGGAATACGGTATAGGATTCAGCGCAGCCTGCCAGGAGCAATATCAAGATGAGTATAAGAGCTTTCGTCATGCGCCTCTACCTCACTAGCTAGTCTGACTATTTTCAGGAATGTGCCTCTTGCCACGCGCTGGATCGAGGTGGCAGCCCGAGACGGACCTCATTTTTGACGAGCCGACCTAAGCGGACTTGGTCCTCACCAGGCATTTGAATAAATTCCACACCGAACCGCCGTCCCTCACACCAGCGTACTTTGGCTAATCCGACTCGGAGCGGAGACGTGGTGTCAGGGACGAGTATTCTCATCTCAAGATAGGAGCCTGACTGTACTTGTTTTCGGCTGTGGACGGCGCAGCCAGGGACAGACACGTTGAGCACGGTTCCCTCCCCCACATAGGCCTCACCTAAAAATACAACGGGGAAGTGTGTGTGGACGCGTTCGCAGTACCTAAGTTTCGCCATGGCAGTTGCTTCCTTCTCGGACAGACGATTGGGAAAGCAGAGAGTACCACAGTCTCCCTTCAGCACGCGAGAGGGCCCCTCGTTCGTAGGATCTGGATTCGAGGGGCCTCCCGCAGCATCCTCCAACAAACCGCAAAGTGCAGCAAGCAGAGCCATAAAAAAGAAGGCCCCCACCCTAATCTCCCTGCGCAAGTCGGGAGTCGTGAGTCACCACAAGTCATTGTAGTAGTTACACAACCGCGTCTTTAATCCTCCCTGCCTGACGGCATAGAACCCGCGCTTCCAGCGTCACAGGATAGAGTCAACTCCCGAGCAACATGAAAGACGCGTCGCAGGAATGCGGGCTAGTCAGAATCGTTTTCCGAGAAGGAGCGCGAGGCGCAGGAACTTTCGCCACAACGGCAAGTCGTTCTGGTGCTGTCGCCAGTGCAATAATTCATCGAGGGCACGTTCAGGCGTGGTGAACTTGCCGGTGGTCCGGCTGACGTAGGTGGGATAGAGAATCAGCGCCCCGGCAACGAGTTCATCGAGAGTCAAACGGCGTATGCGGCGTGTCAGCGGCACGAGATCATGGGTCAGCCCCCACCCGACATAAAATGGTTGGCCGTAGCAGGTAACCGTTTTCCCACGAAGCAGCGCCTCGAAGCCGGCCAGCGACGTCAGCACGTGCACCTCATCCACCACAGTCAACAACTCGCCCATCGCGATATCAGTCACCACTTCATTGCACGAGCGCACTGCCTCGTCTTCGCCTTCACCCTTCTTCCGTAGACCGGCCACCACATCCGGATGAGGCTTATAGATGACATGCGCGGAGGGATTCGCCTTGCGCACCGACTGTAACAAACCATATTGGAACGAGTCCCTGGGGCGCCGTACCGAATTGATGCGTCCGACTCCACCTGGCCCGGAACCAAAATGACCCGACTCGCTCCTTCTGGCCGACGCCATCCCGAAGAACCCACATTATATTTAGTGACACCCTGTTCGACGATACGCTCCCGCAACCGTTGAGCGCGCGTTATCAGGTCAGCAGAAAATTCCGTGGTCTGAAGCAGATGCTCCAATTCCGATGGAGTCGTCGCGTCATAATACATGCCACGTCTGTCCATGACCCACGACAATGGTCGGATAAGATCGGCCCCCAACCCGACCGATCGTAAGAAGGCATCCTCCACCCGAACCACCGGCCGTTTCTCGTCTCGATGTCCTTGACCCCACACCACCAACATGCCGTCTTCTGGGACCTGCTCGATCCTACTCACGAATCGCACCAGAGTGCCTTGACAAAATTCACGGATGATCGGTTTCTTCCAGGGGGAGAACCCCACGGCATACAGGGTCTTCGGGAAACGTGTGCGCATCTTCCGCTGCAACCCTATCCACTCAATCACCCGCTCCGGCTCGCATCTCAGGCCGGTTTCCGGATCAATGTAGCGCGGATAGTCGATCAAAGTCGCATGAACCAGGTTCTCTAGCTTGACCGGCCTGCGTCGCTTGGGACAAGGCAGTTCATCCTGCGTCAGCCCCCATCCCGCATAAAACGGCATACCGAATGTCCGCACCCGCTTACCCCACAACAGTCCTTCAAATCCTACTTGCGATGTAGCCACATACACAACTTCGGCCTGTTCGATGAAATTCACAGGATGGACATCCTGACCAATGATGCGCACACGCGGGAGGCGAGCGATCTGATCGAGATCGAAATGCCCACGTTTACGAGCGGCCAGCACCTCCGGGTGCACCTTCAACAGCACCTCGCACGCCGGGTTCTCTTCAAGGGCACGCTCAAGCATGCGCTGAAAGCAAGATTCATCCGCCATGCCATAGCTGATCGACGCATCGCCCCATGTCTGGTCCACGACCAACACGTAGCGCTCCGGGAGATCCCCCCCATGGTCGCGCGCGTAATTATATTTGGAGACTCGGCCATTGCGCCATGCCGTGACGAGCGCCTGGACGCGGGCAGTTTCTCCAGCAGTCAGTGGCCTGTCAATCAGAGATTCGAGACGGGAAGGATGGGCGGCGTCGTAATAGATCCCGAGATCATCGACAACAATGGAGAGCGGGGGGTCTGTTCCACCTAGGCCAACCGAACGCAAAAAACCATCTTCCAGACAGAGAAATGGGATCCCCTGCGCGTGCGCCACACGCCGCGCGCGACGAGCATATGTGCGGCGCCCCCATCCCAGCGTCGCTGTCAGCCTTGCCGGCGTATGGAAATAGACAGGTTCGATATTCCCGCCCAGGAATTCTCCCAGCGCCGATAGCTTGCGCAATCCGTGATTGAACACGCCGTATCGATTCAAGAAAGAACCTTTATTCGCGCTGGGATTATGCTCCACCCCCACCGATCCCCGTTAGCGGTTACCTGTCGTCATATGTCCTTCAGGAAGCCGCTACCGTGAAGATGTGCATCGGTCTTTCACGCTGAAATTAAGAACACGACATGGCCCGAATTCTTAACCGAATTTCTGAGACGGGACACTAGCTTGCGGGGACGTACCCTCGTTGACCGCTCGCAAGCGCTTCACCAGGGTCGCAACGATCCTTTGGCCGGCCTTCCCATCCCATAATGGCGGAATCCGTGAGGCAGTGATTTTCGCCTTCAACGATGTCCGTGCTGCCCGGACGATCGCCGTGGGATTCGTCCCGATGAGCCGATTGGTGCCGCTGGTAATAGTCACCGGCCGCTCCGTGTTGTTCCGAAGCGTGATGCACGGTACGCCCAGTGCCGTCGTCTCCTCCTGAATCCCTCCAGAGTCGGTTAGGACCAAGCGTGCGTGCGCCATCAAACAGAGAAAATCAAGATAGCCAAGCGGTTCAATGCGGTGGAGAATACCCCTCTGGTCCGACACCGGTTCCGACCCTTGAAGAACCCGGAAGTAGGCATCGAATCCATATTCCGTGATTCGACCCACCGTGCGAGGATGGACCGGAAAGATGACCGGTATATCGTGAGCCACCTGAACCAAGGCATTCACAATGCCCTTAAACGTTTCTGGATGATCCACATTGCCCGGCCGATGCAGCGTGACAAGTGCATACGGGGGAACTTGCGGGGTCGGTGTAGGCGAACTGGGTTTACGGCCGCTTAAAACTCCCGATGCATCGCCCGCGACACGCGATTGAAGCCCGAGCCGTTGCAGGATGGTCGATTCAAGAGCGTGGGACCGATGACGGAGTAACGTATCCACCATCGTATTGCCCACAACATGAATGCGCTTCTTCGGAACCCCCTCCGCCAGTAAATTCTTCCTGCCGCTTTCTTCGGTCACGAACAACAGGTCGGCTAATCGATCTGTAAGCACACGATTGATCTCCTCGGGCATCGTCCAATCGTTGCTTCGAAGCCCGGCTTCCACGTGCACGAGTAATGGTCGCTCAAGACTGTTCCGGGACTCATCAGGAGGGTAGATCACTTTCGCAGCGACCAGTGAACAGGCTATGGTAGAGTTCACATCTCCAACCACCACCACGGCGTCAGGCCGTTCCTGTAAAAGAACCGGCTCGAATCGCCTCATGATCTCCGCCGTCTGGACCGCATGTGAGCCCGACCCGACCTCGAGATTAATCGCCGGTTCGGGTATGCCAAGGTCCCTAAAAAACGTTTTGGACATTTTCTCATCGTAATGCTGTCCCGTGTGTACAAGCACAAGGTCCAGCGTTTCCTTGCCTGTGGCCTGGACATCTTGGATGGCCTCCACGATCGAAGCCACTTTCATAAAATTCGGCCTGGCGCCGGCTATTAACATAACTTTCATCGTAGGCTCCTTTTCTGCGAGCGGAATAAATTCCTAACCTCTCCAGCCACCAGCTGAAACGCGGTACACGTTTGCCGACTCATTTTTTCCTGAAACGACCTTCATAATCTCTTCGAGGCGATGTGCCCACGTGTGTTCTTTGAGAACGTACTCCGCGCCGGCCGCGATCATGTGACGGTCACGGGGAGTAAGGCCATGTTTAAAGCGCCCCAATAAGTCCTGTGCCTCTTCCTCGCAGGACACGACGTAGCAGTACTCATTAAAGTGGCGAGATACCGATAAGGCCGGCGTCGTGATTGCCAAGCCCCCGCAGGCCAGGATCTCGATCAGGCGGCGAGAAAACATTGTGAACGAGTCCTCCACCGTGTTCACGTTCAACGAGATCATATAATCACAATAGATTTGGGCCGTCTGCACATGGGGGACACTTGGACGAACTTCCAGCCAGGGCAAGTCAGGATACCGATAGTTCGACGACATTCGTTCCGAGTTGCGGTCGAACACTGTCAAGCCCACATGCGACGATGCCGAGAACAGGATCTCCTGCCACATCCGTCGTCGATCGTGAACATGCCAGCTATAACTTCCCACGAAGCACGCCCGACGGTGCACATACCCCTTGGGAGATGGAGCGTGAATCGCCGGCTGCACGGGAAACATCAGCGTCGCAACAGGCACAGTCGGTCCAATGAGAGCTTGGTACCGTGGAACACAGTTCTCATCGACGGTAAAAATATAGTCAAATAGGGATGCACTGGAAATGAAGCGCTCGAAATGAGCGCCGTCCTCTTTGTTCCAAAACACACAGGGGATACCAAGTTCGCGCGAATAGGTTACCACCTTGCGAAGCATCCGATTGTTCCGTTTCGGGCGGTCCGGATACGAGGCGATCTTGTACTTCCAGGCATTGCCCGGTCCCTGCCAAGCTGATTCCACGAACAACACATCGGGCTTCCACCACTTTAAGAGGAACTTGTAATTGAGCGGGGTGATATCACGAACCTGGCAATCGAATGAAAGGCACGATCGGGTGAGTTCATCGGCAATCAGCGCCACCTTCAGGTTGCGGAATGCCCCAGTCGGACTTACCTGCCGTCTGGGAAAAGAAGCGCTGATCGCCTGAAATACACGCTTCATGCCCAGTTCACCACTATTCCATTCACGTCATGAAACCAGCTTGGGTATACCATCACTTGATCACAAAGCGCTTGTCATTCGCATAACTGGAACAGTTGCCCTGAATATCCTCGCCAAACGTCAAGAAGGAGGGAGGCGGCTTCAGTTTCCTAGCAACAACCGTGTTGTTATCTAAGACATTGTTCATGGAAGGGCATTCTGGCTTTGGCGGCCTGACCTTGAAATTCCCCGGAAACTACTGCAATTCGAATCCGAGGGACATCCTTATCCGCCACCAACTCCACAATCCCTATTGCCTCTTGCAAAGAGGCAATAGGGGTTTCCTCGGAGAGGCCATCGAACGAGCCCGAGCCACGAGGGTCTAGAAATATGACAACCTCGTGAGCAAGGGTGGATTCAGCCCATACTAGGATAAAGAAAATAATAATCCAGCGAAATCGTGCAATCATGCTTCCTTCCTCTTAGCACGCGGCTGCCTGACGGGAAGCTCGCGTCGATCTACCGGGGAGAGCAGTCCTACCACAATTCTCTGCCCAGGGCATTGTGGAACAGGATTGTTGTCCACTAGGAGCCTTTCCGACATTGTCTTCGTGACGAGGCGAAGGAGGTGCGGCCAGATGCGAGGCCGCAGGCCCGGGGTCGACCCTCGTTTCACGTTTCACGCCTCACGGTTCTTGAGAGCGGGCCGAGAACGACGCAGGTGGTCGCGGATCGTTCGCCGCAGTAGACCGGTCAATGTCGGACAGGCTCCTAGGTTTGTTTTTTGTTATCTCGCCGCACCCAAAGTGTGTTGCCGGGATTAGAGGGCAATTTTCAACGACAGCTTGACTCCTAGTTCCCATCGAGTATCGTGTGGCTAGGTCTATTGCAGTTAGATCCCTGCTGTAACGTTCTTGAACGAGGCATTGCTCAATTGGGTCGACCTGCCGCCCCACGACGGTATAGTCGCTTCCAATCAAGCAAGAACTACCTGACCATCCATCATCTAGCATTTCGATGACCCTATGGGAATAGCTACAGGAATTTTCGATGGTACCCTGAGATCGTGACCATGACCCCACCCACAACTGACATGAACGCGAAGTCGCTGGCAGCACGCATGAAGCAAGCGACCGAGCAGAGTGATGGCGAAGCGTTCCTGGCACTGGCCCACGAGCTTGCGGTCTGTGCCACACAACCTGGTATGGCCGATGCAGCGCACCGGCTGATGGGGCGCACGCAGAAAGCCGCTGCCCATCGTGCTCAGGAAGTCGCACAGATTTTAATTCACGCAGGCACGCCTGCGTCTCGGCCATACCTGGTAATGGCCGCTGCTCTCGACGCGGCCGCGACACTTGAATCGGGCGTGGCGAATTTCATGGCCAATCGACAACAAACGAAGAAGGTCTTGCAAGCTGCGCTTGCCGCTGTGCCTGCTACCGAGGCCATGTCGCAGAAGCTGCGGATCCGCCTGGCACGAATTCTGTGGCAGATGGGCGATGAGGAAGCCTTATCGGATCTAGTTGGCGAAGTTGCTACTCGGGCCAAGCAAGGAGGCCACGACCATGCAGAGCTAGCCAAGCTGGCGTTGATGTGCATGAGCACCAGGCATGGGGCAGCGTTGCGTGAGCCGGTTCGCATCGCAGTGGAACGTGAACCGAACTCAGTGGAGGTCTTGTGGGCCCATGTGCGAGGTCTCGTAGCGGACCGACAGCCCATCAATGCATGGTGGCCCCGTCTGAAGCAGGCCATAGTCAATCATCCTGACGACGTCGGTTTGAAGCGTTTTGCCATCTTCTGTGCTCATGATATAGGGGAGTGGACGTTTGTGGAGGAAGCGCATCAAAGTATGGCGCATGATTCGGCCGACCCTTCTGCATGGGAGAAAGCCGGCTTGGCCGTACTGCGCATGGGAAAGGACGAGCGGGCAATTGAATGGTTGAGTCGTGCAAGGCCCAGGGTCTCCCCGCAGCGGGTGGGGGCTCTCGCAACGGTTCTTGAATCCTTGCTGCACGCGTTGAACTGCGATTACCACTGGACCGAGAAACCCGATTCCCAGGCGTTGAAGCAAGAACTGGCAGCATCGCTCATGACACTGCAGCGGATACTGTCCTCGACCGACTACTCACCCAAAGATCTATTGCAGGCCGCCACCGCGATCGGCACGGTTGAGAAATACCCATTTTATGTGCTCTCGCAAGTCATAGAGCAGGAGATGTACGTGGAGCGCTGGGATGCGCGGTACGGCACATTTGACTTGCGGGCCTATAGTGTCGTGTGGCGGGCATCGGTCGAGCACCAAGCCCTGCTGTTGGGTCATGCCATCGAGCGCATGCTTGGGGGAGCTCCTCTAGGGACGCTGAATGCGCTGCGCGAAACTGCCGAGCGGGTCGTCCACGCGAAGCTGGCACTCGATGAGCCGGAAGCCGCCATGCAGACCCTGCGAATGCTGGAATCTGAGGGATGCAGAGGGCTTTTCTTTCAGGAACTGGTCGACCGGTGTTTCCTGCATCGAAGCAACGTGGCCGACGTACAAACCCGTATGCTGGCCCGCCCTTCGATGGGCTTGCATAACGCAAAAGTCTGTGCCGTGGCGCAGTTTTCCGAGTGGATTGAACGTGAACGGCTTGAGACACGGGTGTTATGGGAAGAGGGTCCCTTCGAAGCTTGTTTCGAGAAGGTGGTGAGCGACAGGCAGATTGAGGCCCATGCACACAAGATAGCGGCGTTCACCCTGCGCGCCATGGAAGCACGCTCGCTCATACTAGCAGGTAGCGAGGTGCTCATCGGCCCGCATGGCACAGCGCTACGGCCCTCGCATTGGCACTATCGAGGGATGTTTCCTGAGCGTACCGGCATCGCTCGGTCAGCGGCCGTGGGTGGAGCCGTGCTTGACCTTGCCGGGCCGGTGCGGCGCATTGATGAGCCGGTCATCGTGCTGGCATGCAATGATGCGGCCCACGTCCCCAACTACTTCCACTGGATCAACTTCGTCCTGACGCGTTGCGTGTTCCTCCTCGAGCAAGGTTTTCTGGAGGGGCGTCGCCTGCTCATGCCGGCAGAAATGCGGCCGTGGATGCGTGGTGCGCTGGAAGTGGTGGGTCTGCCCGAGGGCCGCCTGCTGAGCTATGCGGCCAATGAAGTACTGCACATCGCCGAAGCCACGGTAGTCGGCGGCTTCGACTATCCCGGTACTGAATATATGCGACGCTTCCGCAGCTTTATGTGGAAGGCGGCCAAAGCAAACAGCGATTCTGGAAGCACAGAAACACCGTTCCATATCTTCATGGCTCGTCCCACTGATAGTCGGAGGCCGTTCTTCGGCCAGGATCGGATTTTGCGCATTGCGCAGAATGAGGGGTTTCGGTGTGTCGATCCGGCCGATCTTTCGGTCGCTAATCAAGTGAGGCTGTTCGCCAAAGCCGCGAGCGTGGCTGGTTTCGGAGGTGCAGCCTTCACCAATATGGCATTCTGCCGGCCCGGCATGCCCGCTCTTGAACTTACGCGCCGAGAAACCACGTGGCCCGACTATACCGGCATTGCTCTGGCGGTGGGTATCAAGTATCGCTTCTGCCCTGGCTGGATCCCCTCTGGTGCCACCGGCACGCCGCGAGTGCACGATGGGCCCACGCGCTTCGATGAAGCAATGGTCCAGCGTGAGTTGAACCGACTTAAGACGGCTTCTCCATGAGCAACGTGATTCCCTATACGGCCAAGGACCTGACCGGACTGATTGTCGAGGCCAAGGCGTGCATTGAACGCGGCGACCCAGACTTGCTCGCGGCCATGTGTCAGGACTTGCTGCCGTGGGCCGGCGATGTTGAAGTGGCGCGCACGCTGGGAAAGATTCTCAAACTCCTCCTGCGCCACGCCAGCGCAGTGAGGGTCGCAGAGATTGAAACCGAGGCATTCCCCCTCAACCGTCTGCGTCAGGGATGGAACCCGCAGGACGCGTCGATTGCCTACCTCATCTGGAAGTACCGTCAGGCCGTTGGACCAGAAGGCGATCCCGATGTAGTACAGGCGAGGATGCTGGTGGCTGCCGGCCAGGCGCTGTGGCCACATCTGGATGAGGCAACGCGGCTACTGCATGGGCTGTATGTAAAGCTGTCAACTGCTCATACTGCGCTCGGCAACGCCCAATCATTGCGCGAGCTGGGTGAAGGGCTTCTCGCGGGGCCACTGGACGACGAGCGGCAACAGACGGCATTGTTGCGCATTATCAAGCAGCTCCAGCGATTACGGGCGATTCCTGAGCTCGAATCCTTGCTTGAGCGGGTGCTCGCCTGCCCTGGCTCTGATCCATGGCGAGTGGACGCGACACTCACGGCCGTCGCAGCCCTGCGCGCATTGGCCCAGCGATTGTCGGATTACGAGCGTCTTGGACGGTTACTCGGTCAGGCGGTCGAGTGGCTCGAACCTCGGGGACGCGCGCTGTGCGATGCGCGCCTGGTGACGGCGCTGATTCACTGCGCGGAGTTTGATCGACTGCATGAATTGTTGCCCCATCTGGTGACTAACTTGGGAGACGCCGCCGCGCGTTCGATCCTTTTGTCTACGCTGGAGCAGCTCTTTCGTTATGAACTGCTTGGGGATGCAGGCGAGTACATCGAGCGGATGTATCGTCACGATCCGGGCGATCCAACGGCAGCAATTCTCTTCGGTCGGTTCCTGCTGGGGCAGGGAATGTCGCACGACAAGATCGCGCCAATGGTCGAGGCCGTACGGCCCGACGCCGCTCGATATGACGAGGCGGTGCTTTGGATCGCCCAACTTCATTGCATGTGGACCGAGTATGAGCAGGTTATCCGGTGGCTGGATACTCATCCATTGAATGACCCGGACAAGGCTCGCTCCTTGTTGAACCTCGTGCAGGCTGCGATGGATCGTCCTTCTCTGCCCCACTCAGCCGATGCAGCCGAGGGCGAACGACTCAACGTCTCTCGATTGGGATCGCTTTTGCCATTGCTGATGCCGTTGGCACAGGCATTGAATGGCGACTTGTCTCACTCGGCGCAGCCTCCTCTGGAAGAGCTACGTAGCCATCTGCAGGGTGTGGTGCTGGCTGCCGCCGAGGCCATCCGGTGCGACGGGAGTCTTACGCCACGCGACTGCCTGAGCGCAGCGCGGGAACTGATACGCGCGGCCAAAGTTCATCTGCGCGACATGGTTGAGCAACAGCGCGGCTCGCCGGTCGTGTTGGGTCCCCAGCACGGGACAATAAACTGCACACGTGTGACGGTTGTCTTTGAAACCTTCCTTCGAGTGGCCATCAACCTCTCACAATTCGGCATTGAGAAGGCGCTACGAAATGCATCCCTGGCGGATGTCCGAGACCTGTGCCAATTGCTAGAAACGCACACGGAGAGCGCTTTGGCACTTGATGAACCGCAGGCAAGCGAGGCGCTGCTGCTGGCGCTGCGAGATCGCCAGGTGGCGCCCGCACTGGCGCTGCGGTTGCTGGAGCGGTGTGCCTTGCAGCGCGGCGATATCTATGCTGCGGCGGCACTGGTGGCTGGGCAGCCGGGCATCTGCGGTGAGATGTTCAGCCTCGAGCCATTCGACAACTGGGTTCGCATGGAAGCCGTGAGCTCCGAAATCCTCGTCCATCAGGCGCCGTGGAAAGGGATGTTCGACTATCTCGACGTGCAAGGGCATCTTCATCAGGCTCCCCACGAAGTACCGGCGACACGAGTGGATTTGCT
>JBKJZK010000155.1:0-2590 GCA_046715215.1 Nitrospiraceae bacterium | reverse complement strand
AGGATGGGAAAGAAGAGGTGCTGACCGGGCAGGTGGATCTGCCCAAGGATGTCTACAACGGCATGCTGATAACCATGTCGAAGAACCTACAGAAGGGCGCCGACGAAACAGTGAGCGTGCTCGCGTTCACGCCGGCGCCCCAAATCATCAAAGTGCAGCTGCGTGCCATAGATGAGCAACCAGTCCAACTCGGCGAGCTGTCGAGTAAGGCGACGCAGTACGTCTTTACTCCGCAGCTCGGCGTGATTCGGGAGTTCTTCGGTAAAGCCATCGGTAAGCTCCCTGCCCAGTTTCACTATAACTGTTGGATCATGGTCGATGCGCCGCCAAGTTTCGTGCAATTCGAAGGACCCTTGCAACTCATGGGGCAGATCGTGCGCATCGAACTCGTGAGCCCCCGCTTGCGCGCAAAACCAGAAGACGAGAAGATTTCGTCTAAATAAACAGACGTCTACAACAGCCCTGTCTCTCAAGCGCGAGACGGGTACCCCTCGCGCGACAGGCGCGATCCGAAGACGGACCTCGAACCCTCACCCGCTGCTCCCATCTGTCTCGCGCGGCTATCCTGCGGGAGCATTTCGAGCAGGGCGAGCGTGGAGTTGTCTGCCATCTGGATCTTCAAGCTGAGCAATATTGACCAGACTGGAATCTGTCATGTGGGATAGTTGGAACGTCAATACCCACAGGATTGGTCTTTCATGCCTAACCGTAGGGTACGAGTCCACCAAACCGCCATCTTAGGGCTTCTGCTCCTCTCAGCCTTGGCCATGCAAGGCTGCATGGCTATTGTGTGGCTGGGTGCGGTTGGGATTGATAGGACTCGAACCAGTGACATTGAGTTCCAATCATTCGAGAACTCGTGGGTGGTCGGACCGCAAGAGCGGCAGCATCTGAGATTGGTCAAGAGCATCGCGGTGATGCCGTTCGTCGGGGATCCGGTGATGGCTGAGCGATGGACCGCTGTTTTTCGAGAAATAACTGATCTTCGTGTGCTGAGTCCGTCCAACGCGACCCGGTATGAGATTCCCGACCACGGGCAGATAGGGCTGGCGCAGCGGATGGGCGCGGAGTCTCAGGTGGACTGTGTGCTGATCGGGAATGTGGCCGGACAAGAGCCGCAGAAAAGCTTTGCGGGGTTTAAGGAGAGCTCCTCGCAGAGGTTATACCTGCATCTGATGAGTGACTCAGGGACCCTCATGTGGAAAACTGAACTGCCCTACACGATTGTACATGGGGCAAAGGATCTGGATGAGGAGATGGTGACGAAGACTCTCCTGACTCATGTGAGAGCACAGGCGAACGAGTTTGGGTTGGGTGAACTGGTGGCGACAACCATGCAGGCTGCGTCGCGATCCTCGCGTGATACGCCCGACAATCCAATGGCCCGTCCTGTACCGGGGTTCGAGCGTCCTTGATGGCCATATAAATTGTTCCCACCCGAGCATTTCGACTCGCTTGTCTCGCGCGGCTATCCTGCGGGAGTATTCGAGCCGAGCGAGCGTGAAGTTGCCTGCCATCTGCCCACAGGAATTGGGTTTCATGCCTAACCGCGGTACGGCACCATACCCATCACCTTAGTTCGGACATTTAGCTAAGGGTAGCAGTGGTTCCAATCTAGGCTCAAGATTCTAGTGCAACACCTTACTATCTGGGTCGATCGCGATTTATCCAGGGTTGGATAGCCATCCGACTAGGGATTTTCCTAGTACATTTAGGCACAGACTCTGATAGGAATGCCTAGGGTAAGGATAGGACGAATCGCGACAACCCTAATCTATTTATCAGGAGGATCTCATGAGAATCTTATGGATTATTCCCATTGTTTTGCTGGCTGGCTGTGGCGTCCACTATACCATTCCGAACTTCGAGTCTAACGAGATTGAGAAGGTCGTCTCAAGCGGCCGTTCCCCACAGAGTTGCATTGAGAACCTGAAAGAAGACGCGGACCAATTAAAGGTCAAGGCTCGACTCATTGATATGCAACATGAATCCACGTCCGGGCCACTCGATTGGCTTTACACGAACAGCTTTATCTGCACCGGGAAAGTGATCAAGTCCAGTTAGGAAGAGCACAAAGCATTGTGAAAAGGATTCTTGCAAGGGACGCTTCTTGGTCACCTTTGACGATGGAACAAAGTGCCCGAGGTCAAGAATGACGCGGAGAATTCAGCGACTTCGTTGCAGCGTCGGCCACAAGTGGAGACCAGCGGTGTGAGCCCGCCCAATTCAAACCAGTGCCTGGAGGAGCGTGGTGTTGGGTCGCCGGTGGCGATGTCCGCCCAACGTCTCCCTTTGCCCAATGCCCATGCTCTCCGCGTGGGGTACGTGGGGACTGCACGGCTCGAAACGCTTCTGAAGGCCTCGCCATCAAACGTCCTGGGTATCATCCGTCATGAACGGAGTCCCGGGTGGCCCAATGGCTTAGGTGCCTATCCGGATGTCTGCCTCGATTTGCCGCAATTCAGCGGGCCTCCATTGGCCGAGGTGTGGACAAGCACCATGCCGGTCACCTATCGCCAGGCAGCGGGAATCCACTGCGCCATGAACGATGAGGTGCTATTTGGCGTGTTGCAATTGGAAGAAAGCCCAG
>JBKJZK010000154.1:0-2794 GCA_046715215.1 Nitrospiraceae bacterium | reverse complement strand
GTTTGGCCCTCGGCGATTTGCCAATGGACTCCATCGAAGGCATTGGTGGTATTTCTGAAATCGTTTCGGGCGACGTACCGACGCATTCCGAAATCCATGGTCATACGACCGAAATGCAAGTCTGTTCGCAATCCGCTCCCCCCAACATTGTTTATGCTCAATGACCCGAACAGCTGCAAGATGTCAAACTGGTTGACCGTGTTGGAATTCCTGATATCCCCCGGCTCATCGCTCGACAGGGCCCGCGAATCCTGCCCTTCAAAGAGAAACCGGAAGGGGCCATTGCCCCCCAATCCTATGCGCACTCTGGATCGGAGGATTAACTGGGCATCGGTTCCGCCGCCTCCAATGGCTTGATTAGCTCGCCAAGGATGGTCGTACGATTCAAATCGGGTCCGGTTTTCGAGGCCTAGGTCCATCCAATCAGGTAAGTGCGTCGCGGTTTTCACATAGCGGCTCCATTCGATGTCTCTCCGTTGATTGAGCACCGCATCGGCAGGTTCGATCCAGTTTTTTCCCTTTTGTGCTGAAACTTCGAAGTATCTCTCGTTCGTGATCAACCCCTTCGTGCGCATGAGTTTGAACACAGGGTCTTCCGTGCTCCGAAACACCCATTCTCCGTCTTTCTGCACCAGTTCACCATACTCGACGGCCCTCACTGATCCCACTCCCACACCGAGGAGAAGAACGCTCAGGAAGGCACACCACCATCTGCTCTGGGCCATAGTTCCTCCATCCTCAATCGCAATTCGCGCCGATGAAGTGTTTACGATACCTGTGCTGCTAAACAAATCCCGTCGAACTGCTCTTCCCAAATGGGTTTAAGCCGGGATCGCCGGCGCGCCCGGCGAACGTGTCGGCGCTTCCTTCAAGGCGTGGAGCACGCAGGCTGAAGAGCCATGCCAAGAAGTGCTGGCCAGATGTTGGCTTGGCCAGTCGAAAAACCAGCCCGATTACGGAGGGCTTTCCGTCAGCCGACACGCAGCGCATGGAGTTTTCCTGTTTCGCTGGTGTCATACCCGCCCAGCGCCTCGATCTCATGTCGAAACGGGCGGCTGACCAGAGTCTCGAACAAATGGGCTAACGTCGGATGGGACTTCAGATACGCTTTAGGCACGACAAGGTCGTAGCGCGCGGCTTGAAGCGGGACAAAGTCGAGTTCAAACAGTTGCGCAGCGGATCGAATCCCGATGCCGACATCCGCCTGACGGCTTGCAATCGCGCGCGCAATTTCGAAATGCGAGGCGACGATTGTGCCATAGCCCCTTACTTGATGATAATTGATTCCCGCCGCGCGCAATCGCTGATCCAGCAACAGCCTGGCCCCAGCTCCCTCTTCCCGATTCACGAGTGTGACGTTGGGATCGGCTACGTCGCTGACCGCACGGATAGACTTGGGATTACCCGCTCGAACGAGCAAGCCCTCTTCCCAAGTCGCAAATGTGACGATCTCATAGTTCGAACCTTTCAATGCTCTCCGGAGGAACGGCAGGTTTGATTCCCCTGTCGTCGGGTCAAAAAGATGCAGACCTGCGATATGAACCTCGCCCTGCTGTAAGGCCCGAACCGCGGCCATACTTCCCATCGTCCAGCCGACCAAGGAGGTCTGGTCCTTGCGCCGTCGCATATGCTCACCTGCAAGGAAGATCGCTGGATCACAGCCTGCTACAGAGATTGTTTGTTCAATCGCCTGACGATCTCGCGAGAGTTTTACGCGCACCGTCGCACCCGAGGTCTGACCATGCGCCTCGACGACATAGCCATCAGCAGGAACGGTGAAGGAAAACACCTCACCCAATCCGGTTACCGGTCGCACGACTGTCTTCGAACCCACCGTCGACACTTTGACTCGGACGGGTGAAGCCTTCATGTCGCTTTGCGGGAGATGGCCGATCAACTTGCCCTCAACGATGTCCTCGGCTGCCACGAGACTGAAAAGATCTTCAACGCGACAAGCCAGGACCGAAGCTAAATGAAGGGCAACGCCTGTTGTCGGTAAATATAGATTCGCCTCAATTGAAGACACCGCCTGCCGCGTGATCCCTGCACGAACAGCCAGTTCCCCCTGCGAGAGGCCTTTCTGTGTCCGGAGAGTTTTAAGGTGATTGGAAAACTGTTGAATCTTTTCGGTCGGCTGCCTGGGAGTTCTCATGGCCATTGAATATCAATAATACTTGCGTAATGTCAAACATTATATCTCTTAATGTTTATATTATTGGCTAAAAAACATCGTGGGTATAATTCATCTGTACGCATAATAGGCTAGAATGTGCCATTAATTTATATTGTTGACAAATTATATCTAGTTAGTCTATTACATAGACAACTATACTTGATCGGCAATATGTACATTAATCGGTTGGCAGGGAGGAGCTTCTGAACATGAGTACCCAGCAGCGAGTGATTCAGAGCCAAGAGCATAACCAGGACATCGCGCACAAGATTCTGCTCGCTATCAAGGACCTTCGTTTCGGATCGGTGGAAGTCGTCATCCAGGATTCAAAAGTGGTTCAGATCGAGCGCAAGGAAAAAATCCGCATCGACACGAACTCTTCACGGACCGCCTAATGGGGGAGGTAAATATGACCACACAGTACTGTTGTCAGGACTAAAGGAGAACCACTGCCGTCCAGACAACTGGAGGCACCACGCTCCACATTTTAGTCATACAAGTTAAAACTGACCGGACCACCGGAGGTTCCATGCAAAAAAGGAAGGTCACGCATGAGACATCTCCGGTTCGTTATCATCAGCATGGTATTCACAGGCTTGGTCTTCGTGCTCATCCCGAAAG
>JBKJZK010000153.1:0-4008 GCA_046715215.1 Nitrospiraceae bacterium | reverse complement strand
CAAAATGCGCCGGAGATCGGGATGGCCGGAAAAGTGAATGCCCATCATGTCGTACACTTCGCGTTCCAGGAAATCGGCTCCCTTCCAGATTCCGGTGACCGACGCAATGGTCGGATCGTCCTCCGTGATGCGCGCCTTGAGGCGAAGACGCTGCTGAAGGGGGAGCGAGTGCAAATGGTAGACGACTTCGAACCGCAGCTGATCTTCGGGATAATCGACCGAACAAATATCGGTGAGGTGGTCAAAGGCTGCCTCCGGCGCATCGTGCAAATAGCGCGCAATATCCAGCAGGTGCGCGGCGGCCACCGAGACAGCGGTCTCGGCACGTCCGGCGTCGACGCGGGTCGCGAGGATCGCGTCGGGGAATTTTGCCTTCAGGCTGTCGAGCAGGGCTTGCATAGTAGCCGTTAAACGTAAGACGAGAGACGTGAAACGCGAGAGGACTTGGTCGAGCTATTCCTGCGTTTCACGTTTGACGGTTCACGTCATCTCACAAAGACTTTTTCCCGCTGAATCTTTTCCTGTAACTTCAGCAATCCATCGAGTAACGCTTCCGGACGAGGCGGACAGCCCGGCACATAGACATCGACCGGAATAATTTGATCGACGCCCTGGACCACCGCGTAACTATTGTAATGGTTGCCTGAGGTGGCGCAGGAGCCCATAGAAATGACATATCGTGGTTCCGGCATCTGGTCGTATATGCGGCGGATCACAGGCGCCATCTTGCGCGCCACTGTACCGGCGATAATCATGAGATCGGCCTGCCGTGGCGAGGCCCGAAAGACCCCGGCACCGAAACGATCCATGTCGTACCGCGACGACACAGTCGCAATCATTTCGATGGCGCAGCAGGCCAGGCCGAACGTCATCGGCCACAAAGCCGACTTCCGAGACCAATTCACGACCGCGTCCAGATTGGTCGTCAGAATATTTGCTTCAAACTGTCTCTCCAGAAAGCTCATGTCGCTTCGCTCCAAGTTCTGAGTGCTGAGTTCTGAGTTTCCGAACGCAACTCACAACTTAGAACCCAGAACTCATAACTGCGCGCCTTCGGGGCGCTAGTCCCATTCTAACGCCCCCTTCTTCCAGGCGTACCAGAATCCGGCCAGCAGGATGCTGATAAACACGAGCATTTCGATGAGTCCCAGCAGGCCGAGCGACTGAAACCGGACGGCCCAGGGGATCATAAAAATGATCTCGATATCGAAAATGACGAACAGCATCGCGATGATGTAGTAGCGCATCGGAAACTGTATGCGCGCGTCGGAAAACAGCGGACTTCCGCTCTCATAGGGGGCCAGCTTGGCTCGATACGGACGACTCGGCCGGACGAGCGAGCCGGCGAGCAGCGCCACGGCGCCGAAGGCAACGGCAACGCCGATAAACAACAGAATCGGTATGTAGCTCTCTGGAATGGCTGTGTTACCCATGCAGGCCCCGTGAAGCGTGAAACGCATGAACGTCAATGGGCACTGGTCAATTGTCATGGGAGAAAGCTGATGGTCTCCCGGTTGACTAATGACTGTTGACCATGACCCCGTTTGCTGCCAGCGCCGAGCCGAAGTAGGGTTTGAATTTCAAGCCGTTCAGTTCCGGACGACTCATTCCCTTGTGTTGAACGAGCACCTTAAACGTGCTGCCCATGCCATTCGGCTTCAGGAGATGAATCGCGGCGCAAAACTCCGGGCTCTCCGGCTCCAATTCCCCGATCATCTGTTCAACGCCGAGCCCCATCAGAAAACTCATTTGGTTCGTGAACCCCGTCACGTGGAGTCCTAACTTCTCACCGACGGCGGCCAGGCTCGAAAAATCTACGTGGGCGGTCATGTCCTGCTCGCCGACGCGAATGAATGGATCGTCGTTCGTCTGCTGCTGGAAATAGCAAAGGAACGTGCCGTCCTTCCGCTCAGGCCCATAGAGATCCTGCGCCGTATGGCCGTAATCGATCGTCAAGACAAATCCACGATCCATCCGCCGAGCGACCTGCTCCATCCAGTCCATAGCTTGGAGATTCACCTCGGTTCGGTAGCCTTCCAGCCACGTGGTATTCAGTTGCTGTAGATATTGAGCGAGCGCGACCGTCGAAAGGGGCTTGAGGCAGTCCACAAAGCGTCCGTTTCGATAGTCTACACAGAGTTCTTCGGGCTGTCCGGCCTTGACTTGAATCCGGTGCACCGGGAATGCATCGATCAGCTCATTGCTGAAGAACAGACCGGTCACGCTCTGCGGGGCCAGCCCGGCAAGGCCTTCCACCCAGGTGACGAGGCCCGGCTTGCTGAGCCAGGGAGCCAGGTTCTGGCGCTGCAGTTCCCGCATGGCAGGGCTCCGTTCGATCAGGACATAGCGGACACGCGATGCGAAGTCATCCTGCCCGGCATGGAGCGCCGCCAGACAATCTCGGGCTAAAAATCCTTTGCCGGCGCCCATTTCGACGATCGTGAAAGGAGTAGGGCAGCCCACTAATTCGTCCATTTGTCTGGCCTGCGCGGCAAGTGCACGGCCAAGAATCGGGTACACATCGGAGCTGGTGTAGAAGTCGCCGAACCAGCCGATACGTTCATGGTCTGCACCGTTCGGTGGGCACATGTAATAGCCGTATTGAGGATGATAAAGCGCCAGTTCCATGAAGCGGACGAAGGGAATTGGTCCGTTTCGAATGATCTCGGACGAAATGGCAGCGACGAGTTCAGGATGCCCTAATGACACAAACAAATCCTCTTTATCCCATCGACAACACACGAACAGTGACCCCAACAGCCGAGGGTAAACTCCACCTGTCCCTGTGAAGGGCCGGCAGAGGGCCAAAAGAGGCGTAGATTAGCCTTGGGGGCGCATCTAAGTCAAGGTGAAGTCAGGGAGAATTGCGTCTAGTAGGAGAGGGCTGAGAAGAGAATTGAGACAAATTATGCGTTCAAGCAACCTGTCTGTCTGGTTCGCCTGATAGTCCGAGAAGCTGCCTGATGGTTCCATTGAGTTCGGCGATGCCGAGGGGTTTATGAAGGAAGGCAAGTTGGTCCTTGTGGAAAGCCTGACAGACTGTAGCGGCCTCAGAATAGCCGGACATCAATATCACCTTGAGGCTGGGACGCTCGACGAGGAGATCGCAAGCCAGTTGATCGCCAGTCATGTCCGGCATACTCCAATCCGTGATCAACACGTCAATGGTATGCTGAAACTCCGTCGCGATCCGTTGCGCCTCCTCCGCGTTCCTGGCAGTTAGTACATAATAGCCCATACGGGTCAGTTCCAACTCGAATAACAACGTAATGGCTGACTCGTCGTCGACAAGCAGAAGCGTTTCTTTTCGGGCACTCATGGTCATCCGGGTACTATTGAGTTCTGCGACAGCCGTCATGTCACCCACGCCTCCGTTTAGAATTAGCGATCAAGTCTAACTCGAAGGCCATGCTAGCGCATGTACTCCAATCGACAAAATAAAAACGTGTATTTTTCCGTCAGAGTTGTTCCGGCGCCGGACGGAGGCGTGATTGCCTAGCCCGCATTATTCATGACGATTCGTCGTGACACCGCCGAAAGCACGTTCCTCGTGAAGCGTCGCTCGTTTCCGGATTCGGACGTTTCACGTTTCACCTTTTACCTTTTACCTTTCACGAGATACGCTTCACGCGCAAGAGCAGCGGATCAGCGATTGCAGCAGAAACGCTCATGAATAATGCGGGCTAAAGGCGGGGGAGCGAGAGCCTCAGCGTCGTGTTCTCACGTTCCGTGGCACTTCTTGTATTTTTTCCCGCTGCCGCAGGGGCAGGGGTCGTTGCGGCCGACTTTCTCGTCGCTTCGCTGAACAGTCTGAGGTGCGACTGGTTCTTCTCCGCGATTGAGGATAAGTGGGGGGAGGGGGCGTGAGATCACGGGTGGTGGCGGTGGGGGGGCGGTGGGTTGCCCCTCGTTCCGAACCGCCTGTACATGAAAGAGCCGGTCAAGTGAGTCGGACTTGACCCGTTCCATCATGCCGGCAAAGAGATCGTAGCCTTCGCGCTTGTACTC
>JBKJZK010000152.1:0-2234 GCA_046715215.1 Nitrospiraceae bacterium | reverse complement strand
ACCGTCCCGGTGGCTATACGAGGATGGTGAAGACGAGACGGCGGATCGGCGATGCCGCGAAGCTTGTCGCGATCGAACTCGTCACGCGGCCGGATACTGAGCCCGCAAAGAAACAAATACCTAATGTAGTAGCTCCCGCGAGTCCCGCTGCCGGGTGAACGGCGAGACTGCCCGTTACATCCGCGTATCCGCACTTGCAGTAGAAGCGTCATGAATCATGCGGGCTAAGTCTCCTGTCGACGGGAACTAGGAGCCTGTCCGAGTCATCAACAATGAAAATTTTCGACGCGCACAATTGGCTCAGGATTATCGATCTCCCTGTGATCAGGGGTGAAGAGACTCCCCCAAACACGGATTTTCTGATTACTCGGACAGGCTTCTAGTCGCGGGTGCGACGCCGCGTTATCGTTTCGACGATTCTCCCATCTCGTTCACTCCATCTCTACCGAGTAGATCATGCCGGCGTTCTGGCATAAGTTTACTTGGTTTTGGGCCCATGCTACTATCGTGCCAGTCTCCTTCATGCTACTTATAAAGGAAGCAGGGACAAAGTGTGGCAACGCTGGGTACGGGGAGGTTTGTTAGCACTCAGTGTGGTGTTGGCCTGTTTCCTCGCATACCTGCTCGTGACCAAGTCGACAATGGTTCCTAGCCCGACGGCTGCGGCGCCAGGCTCCATGGACATAGCTGATGCCACTATCTCCCAGTTTACGTTCACCCAAACGAAGGGCGATACGGTTCAATGGCAGGTGCAGGCGCAAGAGGCTCGGCTCTTTGAACGGGACAGGCGGGCGATGCTCCAAGTCGTCGCAGTCACACTATTCGGCCAGCGGGGAAAGGAATTGACGGTGACCGGAGATGAAGGGACATTGAATACGGAAACAAAGAACTTTGTGCTCGCAAACCGATCAGAGCCACTTGTGATTCACACCGAGAGTGGATACGTGATCTATACCAACCATCTGGCTTGGACTGATCAGACGAGAGAGATACGGACGCAAGATCCCGTCCGTATCGTTGGGCATGGGTTAGAGGTGACGGGGCGTGGGTTGTTGGGACATTTGGACCGCGAAGAATTTGAAGTACTTGAGGACGTACATGTGGATCTGGCTCCTGCTTCTTAATATGTTCCCGCTTGGGATAGCTTCATTGAGCGAATCGGCTGACGCAGCCCTTCCTAAAGGTGGTGCTGATCAAGCGGTAAGCACCACCATTACGGCCAAGAAGATGACCGTAAAAAATCAGGATAGTCAGGCGGTATTTGAGGGGGCGGTTGTACTGACTCGTGGGTCATTGGTTGTCTATTCCGATCGCATGGTGGTGATGTTTCGCGCGCACGACCCACCCGCGAGCGATAACCAGAAAGGGCATGAGGCTGTCAAGAGTGCCGCGTTTTCGAAAGGGCCTGATGCCGGGCCGGCTGTGTCAAATCGTTCGGTCAACAGGATTGAGGCGACCGGACGAGTGAAAATCGAGAAGGATTCAGGGAGTGCGACCTGTGAGAAGGCTATTTACTACCATGATGGGGATAAGATCATCCTGACGGGTGACCCGGTGGCCTGGGATAAGGGAACTAGGGTCAGCGGCAAACAAATCACGATGTTTTTGGCAGAGGATCGGAGTGTGGTGGAAGGAGGCTCGCATGTGCGGATCGAGCCGGATGGGGGGGCGACCAAGTGATTGAGGCAGCTCAGGGGAATGCGCCGCCGACTGGCTCCCCGGTGAACAGTGCCGATGGTGACTGGTTACGCGCGACAGGATTGGTGAAAAGTTTTCGCTCTCGCAAGGTCGTGAAAGGCGTCTCAATCGAAGTCCGCGCCGGTGAGGTCGTGGGTTTGCTGGGACCCAATGGGGCTGGGAAGACCACCATTTTCGACATGATCGTTGGGCTGTGCCAACCTGATGAAGGGGCGATCTCCCTCGGTGAAGAGGTGATCACGGATTTGCCCATGTACAAACGCGCGCGGAAAGGAATTGGGTATCTTCCGCAAGAATCATCTGTGTTCCGACGCTTGTCGGTTGAAGACAATATTCTGGCAATTCTTGAGATGCTGGACTACTCTCGGGCAGAGCGTCGCGACCGGGTCGATGCCCTTCTCAAGGAACTGGACCTCTGTCATATTCGAACGAGCATGGCGTATGCGTTGTCGGGTGGGGAACGTCGGCGGTTGGAAATTACGAGGGCACTCGCGACGAGCCCGTCATTCATGTTGCTCGACGAACCTTTTGCAGGG
>JBKJZK010000151.1:0-5464 GCA_046715215.1 Nitrospiraceae bacterium | reverse complement strand
TATTCCGTGTTAAACGAGGCCATGACATTCTTGATGCGTGGGTCGTACCGGCGCGCTTCGGCATCGATCGCATTCAATAAGGACACGCGATCCGCCGTGGCAACTTCGGCCTGTGCGCGTTCGATCGGGTAGAGATCCCTGGTGGGGCGATGATGAACGGGAACCGGAACCACGTGGGTCCCGCCCGGCGAATTGGCAATGTAGCGGGCCGTATCGGCCGCTAGTTCGAGATCCTTCTTCGTCAGCTCATCGGAATAGGCAAAACCAGTTTTTTCCCCTGCCGTCGCTCGCACCCCCACGCCCTGCGACACACTCTTCGTTGCACGCTTGACGAGGGATTCCTCCATCGAGACGGATTCGGACACACAGGATTCAAAGTAGAGATCGGCATAGTCGACATCGCAAACTTTGACACGCCCGAGCGCCCCGAGCACCTCGCCTTCGGTCAGACCAAAGGACGTCAACTGAACAAGTTCACCCATGGGTTTGCGAATCCTCACGACGGTTGGCATGCGGATGGACGGGGAATTATAGCTGATCTCTTTCCACAGGCGCAACGATAATTCATCCAACTCATCGCTTTTACTGGACTTTTACGAAAATTCGTTTGACTTTCCTCCCCCTCGTCAGTAGACTTTGCTCGCCTACCGCATGATCCTTGTGAGAAGGGATCGTTACCAACGGCACTCTTTATGGACACGAAAGACTCGTCGGCTGTGGACCAGCTATCCGAAGAAGAGCTTGCCGCAAAACTCGAACCCGACCTCTTACCCAAGCACGTCGCCATCATCATGGATGGCAATGGCCGCTGGGCAGAACTGCAAAGCCTCCCTCGCATTGCCGGTCATCGGGAAGGGATCAAGTCCGTCCGGGAAATGATTACAGTCTGCTTGGAGCTGGGCATCCACGCCCTGACAATTTACGCGTTTTCACAGGAGAATTGGAACCGTCCCGTTCAAGAAATCTCCTCGCTCATGGGTTTGCTCGAATACTACCTTTCGACAGAACGAACGAAACTCATCGAACAGGGTGTCCGGCTGCGCACGATCGGCCGACTCGACTCCCTCCCGGCCTCCGCCCTCCAATGGGTCCGGGCCGCCGAACAGGAAACCGCCCATCTCGACAGACTGCATCTCACGGTCGCCCTCAGCTATGGTGGCCGCGCTGAGATCGTGGACGCGGTGCGTGAGCTCCTTCATGAAGCACAAGACGGAAAGCTGCAACCGGACGATGTGAATGAATCGCGTATCCAGCAATATCTCTACACCCATGAGCTGCCCGATCCAGACCTGTTGATTCGCACCAGCGGCGAATCGCGAATCAGTAACTTTCTCCTCTGGCAGCTCGCCTACACCGAGCTTTATTTCACTCCGACCCTGTGGCCTGACTTCCGTCGCCGTGAACTCTTTCTGGCCCTGCTGGAATACCAGCGACGCGAACGGCGATTCGGTCGCGTCCTCAGCACCATTTCTTCATAGTGGTCGATCTAAACCTCCATATGCAGGAATACAAAACCGCCGGCCAACAGCAGGCTGAACCAGCGCCGGTTACGGCGCCCCGATTTGATCCCCGTCGGATCTATACCATTCTGGTCCTCGCTCCACTCTTGTATGCCGTCATTCGCTACCTCCCGCCCCTCGCATTTTCTGGCCTCGTGGTCCTGGGGGGGGCGCTCGCCCTCTTCGAGTTCTACCGGTTATGTCTCAGCGACCGCAGCCACTCCTGGCTGGTAGGGATCGGCCTGACAGGATTCGCCGCCCTGATTCTCGAAACACACCGGCCGGACTTCATCGTTCCAACCCTCCTGGCCACACTGGTCGGTATTATTTCGGTCCCGCTCCTCAGTCGCTCGCCCCTCGAGCAGAGCCTGAGGGATGGTGCCATGACCTTGTTCGGCGTGCTCTACCTAGGCCTCACACTCGGCACTCTCTCGATGACGAGGCTCCTGCCTCTGGGTGAATGGCTGATCTTCTTTCTTCTACTGGTGACCTGGGCCTCCGATACCGGCGCCTACCTTGTCGGCACACTGTACGGACGACACCGCTTGGCTCCCACGATCAGTCCCAAAAAAACTGTCGAGGGCTTGGTGGGTGGCTTGATTAGTGCCATAATCGTCGCGTACGCAGCTCGTTGGTGGTTTCTCCCTGAGTTGTCCGGTCTCGACTGTCTGGTCTTGGCTACCCTGCTGACAATCACAGGTCTCTGGGGTGACCTGACTGAATCGGCCATGAAACGCAGCGTCGGCATGAAGGATTCCGGCCGGATACTGCCGGGTCACGGGGGCATGCTCGACCGTCTGGATAGTCTCTTGTTCACCGCCCCCGTCTTCTACTACTATGTAACAATGGCAAGCCAGCTACGAGTCATTGAGTGAAGGAGCCCCTATGAAAACGATCGTCATCCTTGGATCGACTGGGTCGATCGGCACCAACACCTTAGATATCGTGGACTGGTTCCCCGGAGAATTCCGCGTGGCAGGACTGACTGCCGGCAGCAATGATGAAAAACTCGAGGACCAGATCCGCCGGTTCAAGCCCCGCGTGGTGGCCCTCTCGGATACCTCCGCTGCCGCCAGGCTCCGGCATCGCTGTGCGGGACTGCCTGTCGAAATTTTGGCTGGGCAAGAAGGCTTGAGTCAGGTCGCCTCTGCTCCCGAAGCTGAGCTCGTCATCTCTGCCATCGTCGGTGGAGCCGGTCTCGTGCCCACCCTTGCGGCGATCCGAAGCGGAAAGCAAATCGCCTTGGCCAATAAAGAACCGATGGTCATGGCGGGGAAATTGATGCAGGACGAGGCGCGACGGCATGGCGTTCGTATCTTCCCGGTCGACAGCGAACACAGTGCGATCTTCCAGTCGTTAGAGGGCCATCGCAAAGAGGATGTCCGCCGTCTGATCTTGACGGCGTCCGGAGGGGCCCTCTGGACCATGAGCCGGGAGGAGCTGCAGGACGTCACACCCGAACAGGCACTCCAACATCCCAACTGGAAGATGGGCGCAAAAATCACGATCGATTCTGCCACCCTCATGAACAAAGGTCTCGAAGTCGTCGAAGCCCGGTGGCTCTTCGACATCCCGGAATCCCAGATCGAGGTCATGATCCATCGGGAAAGCATCATTCATTCTCTGGTAGAATATGCGGATCGTTCAATGATTGCGCAATTGGGATTGCCGGATATGCGAACACCTATTTCCTATGCGATGAAATATCCAGGGCGCATGCCGCTAGATCTGCCTTCGTTGGATCTGACGGAGATCGGAAAGCTGACGTTTTGCAAGCCGGATCACGACCGGTTCCCCTGCCTGAGTCTTGGCTATGAATCCCTGCGGATCGGCGGTACGATGCCGGCCACGATGAATGCCGCAAATGAAATCGCTGTCGAGGCATTCTTGAACGGGGGTATCCGGTTCACCGACATTGCAGAGATTATTCGCAGCACGATGGACGTCCACACCACCAAAGACGTCGAGACGTTGGAAGACGCGCTGGAGGCGGATCGCTGGGCCCGAGAGAAAGCCGAATCGTTGGTTGTGGCGTTGGCACGCTAGCAGGTTGCGGGAAATTAGACTTTGCACACTACGTGGGTATGATTCACGCATGGCAATAGGGCCAGAATAGTCTGCAGGATACTCAAAAAGGCCGTTCAGCAAGGCCGCAGCGAGTGAGGACCCGAGGCCGTACCTTCTGTGGTACGTTGAGGGTCTGAACGATGCGAGAACGCCGCTGGCGGACTTTTTCAGTATCCTGCAGGTTTACACGAAGGAGCATACACCTTGTTCATGGCATTTACCTGGTCCCCCGATACCGTCTGGTTGTTATTGCAGAAGGCATGGTGGTTCCTGGTCGTTTTGGGCGTGTTGGTCGCGTTCCATGAACTCGGGCATTTCTTGGCCGCTCGCTGGGTCGGCGTCAAGGTCCTCAAGTTTTCTCTTGGATTCGGGCCGAAGCTCTTCGGCCGGAAAATGGGCGAAACAGAATACCTCCTCTCGGCCATTCCGCTCGGTGGCTACGTGAAATTGTTCGGCGAAGATGAGACCGAGGCGACCACACAAGAGGATCGTGCGCGGTCGTTTGCGCACCAAGGGTTGTGGGGCAAAGTCCTGATCGTCGCTGCGGGACCTGGGTTTAACTTCATTCTGGCTTATTTCATTTTTGCCGGATGGCTCGCGACCGGTGCTCCGCTTTTTGTCCCAACGTTCCAGGATCTCACCCCCGATATCGAAGCGATGGTCCCCGGCTCTCCGGCCGATACCGCAGGCATTCAAATCGGAGATCGTGTCAGCCGAGTCAACGGGCGCGACATTTCGACCAGAACTGAACTATCCGACGCCGTGGCGAAGAGCAACGGGCAGGCGCTGACGCTCGAGATCAAACGAGGCGATCAGGTCAAAACGCTGACGGTCACGCCCACCACCGCCCCCGGACCACAGGCCTCTGCACAAGAGCCTGGGTACTACCTGGGCGTCGAAGAAACACCGCCCCTCGTCACTTCAGTCATGCAAAGTTCTCCGGCGGCGAAAGCCGGGCTTCAAGCCGGGGACCATGTGGTCAGCATCGAGGGCCAGACGATCCATACGTGGTCCCAAATGACTGGTATCGTGAAAGAAAACCCCAACCGCCACTTACAGGTAGAGGTCTTGCGGGAGGGGCATCGAGTTTCGCTGACCGGGACGCCCTCTGCTGAGAAGGCGATGGTCAACGGTCAGTCGGTCGAAGTCGGCAAGATCGGTATTTCAGGACCAGGCCGTTCGATCATGCGCTCCAGCACCCCACTGCTGTCGCTCTATGACGGCTTGGGAGCCACGTGGGGCTGGACCGAGCTGACCGCAATCGGCCTATACACTATGGTCGTGGGGGACATTTCCAGCAAAAACATTGGCGGCCCGCTGACGATTGCCAATATTTCCGGAGAAGCCGCTGCGCAGGGGGCCTCAAGTCTGGTCTTTCTCATCGCCATTTTGAGCATCAATCTGGGCGTCCTCAACTTGCTCCCCATTCCCATTCTCGACGGCGGCCATCTGTTGTTTTTCCTGATTGAGGGCATCCTCCGAAAACCCCTCGGCGAACGCCAGAGAGAAATCGCGCAACAGGCCGGCCTCGTGCTATTAGTGGGCGTCATGATCTTTGCGTTTTGGAATGACCTTGAACGGATCTTCTCTCGTTAGCAGGATGCTGAACAAGCTCACTTTCTCACCCTCCCACCCCCGGCGCGCCAAGACGCGCCGTTTCCCAAGCTTCATTCTCGGCTCATCAAAATCCTCAGCGTACCCCTATTATACCTCCAGCTTTCTCTTGCCTGTGGCCTCGTTGGATGACTCGTTTGAGCATCCTAAGAGACTCTCCTCCGTTAGATTACTGCATTCATAGCCCATGCGGCCCTCTCAAGTCTTAATCCCTACATTGCGAGAAGATCCGGGCGAAGCGGAAACCGTCAGCCATAAGCTCATGCTCCGAGCCGGTCTGATTC
>JBKJZK010000150.1:0-5061 GCA_046715215.1 Nitrospiraceae bacterium | reverse complement strand
CCAAATACACGATCAATCCGGCCATTGCCAACGGCATTGCGCACGAGGTGGGATCGGTCGAGGTCGGCAAGCTGGCAGACCTTGTGCTGTGGCGACCGGATTTTTTCGGCGTGAAGCCTGAGATCGTCCTGAAGGGTGGCTTCCCCATGTCCGCTGCCATGGGAGATCCTAATGCGTCGATTCCCACGCCGCAGCCGGTCCTCACCAGGCCCATGTTCGGGAGCTTTGGCCGCGCCCCGTTTTCCACCAGCCTCACATTTCTGTCCAAGGCCGCAATGGATCAAGAGGTGCACAAGTCACTCGGTTTGCAGAAACGCGTGGCGGCGGTGAAGAAGTGCCGCAGCATCGGCAAGCGCGATATGAAGCTCAACGATGCGTTACCGCGCATTGACGTGGATCCGGAAACCTATGTGGTGAAAGCCGACGGGCAGATCTTGACGTGTGATCCGATGGCGGTGCTCCCAATGGCCCAACGCTATTTTCTATTCTGACGGCTGCTGAAAACGCTGCCTAGCGGCGTTCTCGGCTCGATAAGATCCTCAACGGGGACCCGGCCGCCTCACCACTCGGCGGCGCGCACAGACTTGGTGCTCCTTATTCGTCGCACCGTGCGCCCCAGAGGGTACGCCTCCGGGGCTTTCTTCGGCTGCGGCCTTGCTGGACAACATTTTGAGCAGCCTAGCGGTTAGGGGACCTATGATTCCTAAGCGAGGAGAGTGGCCCACCGAGTAATGCAATGAATACTTTTTCGCTGCTGAAAGGTCTTCGATTTGTCGATAGCTTCTTTCCATCAGGAGGCTACGCGTTCTCTTCAGGACTGGAGGCGGCGGTGCAGGGTGGTGCAGTTCGGAATGCGGAAGAACTGGGGCGATATGTGGCCGAGTCCCTGACGAGCGGGATCGGGCAGCGGGAAGCGGTGGCGACGGGATTGGCGCACGATTCGTTTGTCTCCGATGTCTTGGAAATTGCGTTCAAGGCGGATCGAGAACTAGAGGCGATGAAGCTAGGCCGTGAATCACGGACAGCCAGCCGGCAGATGGGACGCCAGGTGATTCGGCTGGCTGCGAATCAACATACAAGACATCCACTGATCGAAGACTATCTTGCGGCGGTCGAGGCTGAGCAGACGCCAGGACATCTGTCCGTGAGTTTTGGCCTCACGCTGGCAGCAGCCGGTTGGTCGAAGGAAGACAGCATTGCCGCGTTCCTTTATCAAACCGCGACAGGTTTTGTGGCGGCAGCGATGAAGTTGATGCCAATCGGTCAGCGTGAGGGACAGAGGCTATTGGAAAGTTGGCTCGCGATGATCGAGCGAGTCAGTCACAAAGCGGCGCATCAACGAGTGCTTCAGTCTTGGTTACCGGTCCAGGACATTTACGCAATGCGGCACAGCCGGCTGGAGTCGCGGTTGTTTCGGTCTTAGGAGCGTATGGCCAATAGCGTACGGGGGGGGCGTCAAGACGATGCGATGCTCTTTCTTGTTTCTGCCATAAGCCATCAGCTCTTTTATTTCTATGCATCGTTCTGATGAGCATTTCTCAGGGAGTGGGCGCGTCACGGCGGCACGGGCGCGTCATATTCCTGTGATTGGTGTCGGTGGGCCGGTGGGGTCTGGAAAGACCGCGCTTGTCGAAGCGCTCTGCCGCCGTCTGCGAGATCACGTGAGTTTGGCGGTGGTCACCAATGACATCTTTACTAAGGAGGATGCCGAGTTTCTCACGCGCCAGGGAGCGCTGCCTCAAGACCGCATTCTGGGCGTCGAAACCGGAGGCTGTCCGCATACGGCGATCCGTGAAGATGCCTCGCACAATCAGGAGGCCCTGGATGATCTGCTCAAGCGCCATCCCGATGTCGAGCTGATGTTTGTCGAGAGCGGCGGCGACAATCTGGCTGCGACATTCAGCCCTGAACTTGCGGACAAAGTCATCTATGTGATCGATGTGGCAGCCGGTGATAAGATCCCGCGCAAAGGCGGTCCTGGAATTACCCGATCCGATCTCCTGGTGATCAACAAGGTCGATCTCGCGCCGCATGTCGGAGCCGATTTGTCCGTGATGGATCGGGACAGTAAGCGCATGCGAGCCGACTTGCCCTATCTCTTTACGAATCTCAAGACAGGACAGGGGCTCGACCAGGTGAGCATGTGGGTTGAGCGGCTTCTACCGCAGCACGTGCATCCTCGCTAGCAGGATGCTGAAAAAGTCCGCCAGCGGCGTTCTCGCATCGCTCAGATTCCTCAACGGGGACCCGGCCGCCTCACCACTCGGCGGCGCGCACAGACGTGGTGCTCCTTATTCGTCGCACCGTGCGCCCCAGAGGGTACGCCTCCGGTTTCGACTCGCCTGCGGCCTTGCTGGACGAACTTTTTGAGCATCCTGCGCGGCATTCTTCTTTTGCCCTAGATGTGCGGGCCATTGTTTCCAGAGTGCCGCATTAGTTTTACTGCAAATTCCGAGAAGAAAGGCGTTCTGTGAACTTCCCGACGAGTGATTCTTCTGTGATCGGTTCCGTCGGCCGGCGTGGGGCGCTGTTCTATGAGTTCGAGCGAGCGGGCCCACGCACGATACTCACGCGCTCGTCTTGCACAAGTCCCTGGCATCACTTTCCTCCTTCGTATCTCGACGACAGCGGGTGTGCCTACACCTGGCTCGTGAATCCATCAGGTGGATTGGTCGGTGGCGATCATGTGTCGGTGGAGGCGCAGCTCCATGTCGGGACGCATGTGCTCATGACGAATCCTTCCGCCAATCGGGTCTATCGAAGTCTGTCTGAGCCGGTTCTACAAGAAATTCATCTTTCGGTTGGTCCTGACGCTCGGCTGGAATGGTTGCCCGAGGTCACGATCCCTTTTGCCGGGTCTCGCGTTCGCCAATCGATCCATGTGGATCTTGCCCCTGGCGCGACAGTGGTACTGTGGGATGCCATAGCCTCCGGCCGGGTTGCCATGCGGGAGCGCTGGGCGTTCGCTTCGGTCGAAAACGAGATCTGCATTAGAACGTCTCTAGGTCGGTCGGTCGTCGAACGGTATCGCCTGGTCCCTGGCCGACTGCCTGAATCGGTAGGTCTCGTCGGGAGCTGGGACTATGTGGCATCGCTCTTTGTCATTGGCGATGCGGTAGACGCCGATGTCTGGAAACGTCTCGACGTAGTACTCGCTGCTATTCTGGAGCAGCGTCCTGGCCTGGTGCTGGGAGCAGTCTCTACCCCGGCAATATCTGGATTAGTGGTCAAATTGGTCGCACGGTCGGCTCCAGACCTTACTGAGACGTTGGAGGCGATTTGGGCGGCGGTTCGGAAAGATCTTTGGAATCTCCCGGTCGCGAATCTGCGGAGATACTGAGAAGGCTGAAGGTTTCGGACCCCGAACTCCGGCCTCGAACTCCGGACTTCCTTCAGCCTTCAGCCTTGGCCATTATGATATAAACCCCTATGCGTATCTTTCGTATCGCTATGGTACAGATGAATCCGACGGTCGGGGATCTGGATGGAAACGTCCGCCGGATCACAGCCTGGCTGCGCGAGGCGAAAAAGGCGAAGGCCGACTTGGTCGCATTCCCGGAGCTGGCGATCACCGGCTATCCGCCTGAAGACCTCTTGTTAAAGCCACGTTTTGTCGCGGACAACCGCCGCGCGCTTCAGGAAGTAGTCCGCCACTGTCGGGGGCTTGCCGCGGTTGTGGGCTACGTCAGCCAGGGCGACGGAATAGATCCGAAGCCGGCTCACTCGCCGGTGGTCCAGGCCGGCGCGTACGAATTCTTCAATGCGGCGGCAGTCATCGCAGATCAGAAGCTGATCACGACCTATTGCAAGTGGTACTTGCCGAACTACGGCGTATTCGACGAGAGCCGCTATTTTCATCCAGGCCGGCGGCTGCCGCTCATTCGCCTACGCGGCACGGTGGTCGGGGTCAATATTTGCGAGGATGTCTGGTTGCCGGAAGGTCCGACCGGTTTCCAGGCTGCAGCAGGCGCCGAAGTCATCGTGAATATCAATGCCTCGCCGTTTCATCTGGGCAAGAGCCGGGTACGCGAGCAGATGTTGGCGACCCGCGCGAGGGAAAACGGAGTGGTGCTCACCTACACCAACGCGGTCGGCGGTCAGGATGAACTGGTTTTCGACGGGAACAGTGTGATTCTCGATCACCAGGGTGAGGTCATCGCGCGGGGAAAAGCCTTTGAAGAAGATCTGATCGTCGCCGATCTCAATATGGAGGCTGTCGCGCGGGCAAGACGAACCGGCCGGAAAAAGCTCTTGCCGCGGCGGGTTGCCTCTGCTGTGGAGGTCTATGCTGCGCCGCTTCCAGCTGTTCAAAAAACTCGGGTGCGCGAGGTCCCCGATGTGGCGGCGGTCCTGGACCCCCTGGAGGAAGTGTATAGGGCTCTCACGTTGGGGGTGCGCGACTATGTGAGGAAAAACGGATTTACGCGTGCAGTGATCGGTTTGAGCGGCGGAGTGGACTCGGCGCTGACCGCCGTGCTCGCCGTCGATGCGCTCGGCGCCGAGAACGTGCGGGGTCTGTTCATGCCGTCGCCCTATACGTCGCAGGACAGTCACGACGATGTTGCCGAATTGGGGACACGGCTTGCGATCTCCGTCCGTACGATTCCCATCACGACGATGTTTGACACCTATCGGCACGCGCTCGCGGAGACGTTCGAGGGGCGTGCGCCTGATACGACGGAAGAGAACCTCCAAGCCCGCATTCGGGGCAATCTCCTCATGGCTTTCTCGAATAAGTTCGGCCATCTGGTACTTACCACGGGCAACAAGAGCGAGATGAGCGTGGGGTATGCCACGTTGTATGGCGACATGGCCGGCGGCTTTGCCGTAATCAAAGACGTGCCCAAGACGATGGTGTATGGCCTGGCACGGCTCCGCAATCTCGGCGGCCCGACCGCGGTGATTCCCAAACGGACGTTGGAGCGGCCGCCGACTGCCGAGCTGAGGCCCAACCAAAAGGATGAAGACTCGCTGCCGCCCTACGAGATCCTCGATCCCATTCTCCAGGCCTATGTGGAAGAAGACCGGTCTCTTGAAGAGATTGTCGAAGCTGGGTATGCC
>JBKJZK010000149.1:0-5036 GCA_046715215.1 Nitrospiraceae bacterium | reverse complement strand
TGCAGGTCGTGGCGATCGTGCTGTTGATCCTCGAGGACACGTTCTTGTCTGATCTCGGCAATCTGCATCTCGCCGGTATTGTCACGCTCTATCTATCGCTCGTGCTCGGCTATGTCTCAGGTGGTCAATATGTGTGGAGCTTTTGGAAGCAGGTCGCAGCCAAGGGACTGTAGCAAGATGCTGAAAAAGCCCGCCAGCGGCGTTCTCGCATCGCTCAGACCCTCAACATATTCCAGGGGGTACGCCTCGGTCCTTCACTCGCTGCGGTCTGGACGGACTTTTTGAGCATCCTGCGGGAGTCTTACGAGTTCTCTCGATGTTTGCACCTATCTCTGATTCCTAATCCATGGAAGAAAAGCTGCTCTGGTTTCTGATGACGATGCTCGGCTACCTGCTGGGTGCCGTGCCTTTCGGTATCGTCGTGTCGAAGGCGATGGGACTGCCCGATCCTCGTACGGTCGGGAGCAAGAACGTCGGGTTCACCAACGTGCTGCGTGTGTCCGGCACGAAAGCGGGCGTCCTCACCCTTCTTGGCGACATGGGCAAGGGGTGGGTGCTGGGCTTGGCTGCGATGCAGTGGCTCACCGTTGAATCCTTCATCATGATCGTTGCGCTCTCGCCGATCCTCGGACACCTCTTCTCGCCGTTTTTGGGTTTCAAAGGAGGGAAGGGCGTGGCGACGGCCGTGGGAGCGGTGCTGGGTCTGTCTCCCTCTATAGGACTCCTCTTGTTGTTGATCTGGCTGGGGGCCGTAGCGATCTGGCGCTATTCATCCGGTGGGGCGCTGGCGGCCTTCGGGTGCTTTCCGGTCGTGGCGATCGTGAACGAACAGCGGCAGGAATTTCTCGTCTTTGCCCTGGTTGTCAGCGGGCTTATCTGGATCAAACACAAGGATAATATCGTTCGGCTTTGGAAGGGGACAGAGAACAAAATAGGGCAGCGGAAGGACTGACCGCGATGTCGGTTCTTTGCTCCCGGAGCGCGCATCTTCCCATTCCCCTACCTTCTCAGGGGTAGCCTGGTCGATCCACGTGTGCACGCGTTGAAGGAGCACCTTCGGTGCGTGCGCGTTCCACGAGCAGGAGGGCAACCAGGTTTGCCCATCCCACCTGATCTTCGGGCAGGGATTAGGCTGAGTGCGCGGTTGTTCCGCTTTTCGGAGTCTCGCCAGGTGGATGGTCGACTCCGCGTTCTCTTCCACTCCGCTGCTCCTGCAAACCACCAATTGAGCAGCGTGGCCCGTCTCCCGCCGTTCGTGAAGCGTGAGCATCTTCAACCACCCTGCTGACATCATCATCTATCTATCCGTCGCCATCCATCCTTGAACTTCCATTGTCGAAGTCTGCTTCTCACTGTATTAGGTTCGCGGCCTATTGAAGCACTTCAAACGAGGCGTGTCTGTGAAACAGGGCTATCGGTTGATCATTGTGGACAAGGTCGGCGTGCTGGTCTCTGAATTCCAACTAACGGAGAACGACCTGGCTCAACCGGAGGGTTTTGTCTCGGCGCTTACACAGTCGCTCGATGACGTCCAAGAAGAGGAGCCCTGAAGGGACGACGTTCATCGATGATGAAGACATCACCCAGGTACTTCTCCGCTCCGCGCTTGAAGAAGCGGGGTATGAGGTCACGGAAGCGGCCAAAGGTTGTGAGGGCTTGAGTTCTACCGCCACAGGCCGGCGGATTTGGTCATCACAGACATTGTTATGCCCGAGTTGAATGGGCAGGACATGATCATGGAACTGACGTCTGAATTCCTCCACGCCAAGGTGATCGCGATCAGGCGCAGGAGGAGAAAGCAATTTCTTGGATGTCGCGAAACTCCTCGGGGCACGGCAGACCTTTCAGAAGCCCTTTAGCCTGCGCCTCTGCTGGGCGCCGTGCGATACGAATTGGAATCTAAGCATCCTATTAATACCGCTTGACCCGGCCATCCATGGCGTCTAGCATAAGGATGTGATGTATTGAGCCTCGCTGACTGTCCCATCCCTCGCGCCTCGTGCTTCCTTCCTGCGCGGTTGATTCCCCAGTCGCCGCCGCTCCTATGCTAGAGTGTTTCTGAAGTGCTCTGATCATTGGACCTTACCACCAGGACGGAAGAGGATCGGTTCCTTGAGGACACACAAACCCGTGGACATGCAGGGACTTTTCGGTACAGGCTCACAACCTATGAAGGAGAATCGCGATGACATCCGAAGAACAAATCACGAAGATGAAGAAAGCGATCACTCAGGCCTTGAAGGTGATGGGAGACCGGTTTGGATCCACGGAAGCAGACGTTGAGAAGGCTATTGATGAGCTGAAGGCCTCCGTGCAGACGGCGCCAACCGCAGCGGCCCAGCCTCCGCAGAGCACGGCAGCTGTGACCGCGGGGGCGTAGTGGCCGCAAGCACAGATTGAACAACACGATCATGGCCTTGAGTGAGGGGCTGGGGCTTGCTGGCTTTCGCGCAATCTGAGAGGATGCGGGCGAGTCCGTCGTGCATTCGTCGAGGACCCGTCCACACCATGGGTAACCTGCATCTGGGGAGATCATGTGAAGAACAGCACGCAAGTCTATGGGCTGACGCTGAATGGACCGTCAAGAAAAACCGATCGACTCTGAACGGGAGCGAGCATCCATTCAATGCGGCACTGCTCCAGCAAGAAAATTGATCGTACCCTGGCGGAGATGCAGCAGCATGTGGATGATTTGCAGCGTACCATCAGGGTGCTGGCGACAGGCGGATCGTATGCCAGCAATCGCGCTCGATCATGTGCCGCTGGCGGCGGAACACACTCACCGAGAAAGAGGACAGCCAACATGCCGGGGGATGCAAAAAATAAGAAGGTTCATGCCGCAGCCAAGCTGGCCGAAGCACCGTCACGGATACCAGCCGACGGCGATCTCACGTGTTGCGAATCCCAGATAGAGGACATTCTCTCTGAGGGCGAGTCCAGCAGGCCTATGAGCAAGAGCGACAAGGGTCTGCATCCGAAACGCCAGTCCAAGTCGTCACGGTAAGCAGCTGGTGTGAGGTGAGGTGTGTGCTTTCCCTGACCTGCCGAATCTGCGGTGACTTTATCCCATCTGTGGCCCACAGAAGAATCATGCGAAGAGTCCCTGCCGTGGAATCGTTGACTGCACTCGGGGGTCCTTCTCGACCGCTTCCGAGACGGGTGGCAGGCTATTGAAAAAGTCCGCCAGGTTTGTTGGCAGGTTAAGGCTGAGGTGAAGCAAGTCGATTCTTCGCTCACCCTTGACCTCGACCTCAGCCTGCTTCGCTTGCCTGTGCCGACAGCACGACAGGGGAACAGTCACATGACAGAACGTACGACTGATGTGAGGCTTCGTTGGCCTCTTCCGACCCGCGACTACTGGTCCACCCCCTTCGCCGAATCGTTGCTGCAGCATCTGGATCTTTGCCCCGGAGCCTCCATTCTCGATATTGCCTCCGGCCACGGGATTCCTGCCTTCTACCTAGCAGACCAGGTAGGGCCCACCGGGCAGGTCCTGGCCATCGATCTCAGTGGGCGTCAGGTCGAGAGCGCCCGAGTGATCCAAGGAGCGCAACTTCCGTGGCTGCGGTTCGAATGTTTGGATATGCGCGCTCTGCCTCCGCGCCTGCCCTGTTTCGACCGCATCACCGGCAATCTCTCCGTCATGTTTTTCCGTCCCAACCGTTTCGAAGCCATTCAAGGATTGGTGGAACATCTCAAGCCAGGCGGCCAACTGGTGCTGACTTTTCCTTCGCTCGGTACGTTCGATTCACTCTGGCGTAGGATCGATCAGGAAATAGTGGTACGTGGTCTCCTGGTGGAACGCCGTCGGTTGGAAGCCTATCTCGCCGAACGGCCGTCAGCAGAAGACGTTCGTAGATGGCTGGATCGGCTTCATCTCGCGCGCATTGCCGTGACTGAGTATCCGCTGGACGTCGTGACTGGTGCCGGTCCGGCGTTTCTCCACCATCCGCTGCTCCGGGGCGGTTTTCTCGATGATGTCTATGAATGTTTCGAGGATCAGGGGCTGGCGGATGAGGTTATGACGATGGTCTCGAAAGACGTGGAGAGGTTCACGCCGCTGATTGCGCAGCGTTGCGTGTTGTCCGGGTGGAAGCTGTAGGGCAGTAGGCTAGTGCCTGGTTGTTCACGTCCGAGGAGGATCGCCAGTCCGGCGACGTCTTGGTTAGACGGTATCCAAGTTCTGTGATATACAGGTCCACGCCGAGACTGGACGAGAGAAGTGTTGGACACGAAAATCGGTATAGGCGTGACAAAATGGATTGACGCGACCCCCCAAATCTTGTGAGCAAGACTTGTGTTTGCTGAAGAATCCTGCCTCCGCTCCGGCGTCGAAGGTGATAAGTCATTCCCATCCGCTCAACGCAAGATCCGGCACGATCGTCATGATCAGACCGCTGCCACTTCTAGTGGCCCCGCGTTTGCGATCAAACTCGCCTCCAGACTCCACGGGCGCCAACCGAGCGGCCAAGACCAGGGGAGCGTGAAGACCTCTGCGACGTCAGTCATGCGAAAGGAGTGTTTTTTGTTCTCTTCCCATTAGGGGAACTTTTTCACCGAAGCCAATGCGAGGGCCGATGCTCAGGAGGCCCCTGTCCCCTGCAAGACTGGGCGTGTAGATCACTGTGGAAAGCGAGGGTGAGCAGTACAGATTCAGGGGGCGTGGGCGTTGATTGTAGTGCATGTCCACGATTCCTCCGATGATTCACGTCTATTCGCACCGCATGCTTGCGCGTGTGAGGCCCCAAAGTGGTCCACATCGAGGCGGCATATCTTCGGTCTCGTTAGGTGTGCCAGCAACCGCGCTCCGGCGAGCTAACTGCCGCATCCGAGATGCATGTGGGGGTAATCGGTTTGAGGTCGCGCCCAGCGGAGTCGCTACAGAAGGAGTGTCGTTCGCTACGACAAATTGAATGTGAGGTAAGAGGAACGGGGTAAGACGTGAAGGGGCGCGTCAACCCAAGCGCCCCATCATCAGCGGCAGCCTGTTGGGGCTTTGTTAGAATCGCCCGCGCCCCCCCCGAACGCCACCCCCC
>JBKJZK010000148.1:0-2467 GCA_046715215.1 Nitrospiraceae bacterium | reverse complement strand
AAGTGATCCTCGCCGACCGGCGGCAATACAAAGGACGAGTGGTGGCCACCGATCCGAAGACCGACGTGGCCGTGGTGAAAATTCAGGCGACCAATCTGCCGACGGTGACGTGGGGGGATTCGAGCGCACTCGCCGTCGGCGAATTCGTGCTGGCGATCGGGAACCCGCTTGGGTTGAGTCGCAGTGTGACGTTCGGCATTGTCAGTGCTGTCGGTCGCGCCGATGTCGGTGTCGCCGACTTCGAAGATTTCATTCAAACCGATGCCCCCATCAATCCAGGCAACTCCGGCGGAGCCTTGGTGACCATCAATGGAGAATTGGTGGGGATCAATACTGCTATTGCCAGTCCGACCGGCGGGAGCGTCGGGGTGGGCTTTGCCATTCCGAGCAATATGGCCCGGGCTGCCATGCAGAGCTTGCTCAAGACCGGTCGTGTTGTCCGTGGATTCCTCGGCGCCTCGACACAAGATGTCTCGCCCCTGTTAGGGAAGGTCTTTCATCTTCCCGATGTGAAAGGCGCGATTGTGTCTGATGTGCAGGCGAAAGGGTCCGCCGAGAAAGCCGGACTCAAGCGCGGCGATGTGGTCGTGCGATTCGACGGGCGCGACGTGATGGACAGCGGACATCTTCGGAACCTCGTGGCCGCGTCTACGATCGGGAGCAAGCACCGACTGGATCTCATGCGCGAGAGTAAGCCGTACCAAGCTGAACTGGTTGTGCAGGAGGCGCCGCGTGAACGGGCCAAGAAGAACCAAGCCGCATCGACCTCAGCCGCCACGGCTCATCCCCTCGCCGGCGTTGTCTTCGACGATGTGACCACTCAGTTGGCTCGGCAGATGGATCTGTCTGTCACCAACGGGGTGGTGGTGACCGACATTGAAGAAGGCAGTCTGGCCGAATCCTCCGGTCTCCAGCCGGGCGACGTGGTAACGGAACTCAATCGTCAGTCTATTCCCAACTTCGCCATATTTCAGCGACTGGCCGATCCGATAAAACCCTCCGATCTTGCCCTCCTGCTCGTCAATCGGCAGGGGAATACCCTCTACATTCCGATTCAAGGCGAGTAGGAGCGTGCGAGGGCAGACTAGATGGTCTCCTGTGCTCGTGCAACGCGCGGTCTCAGAAGGATGCGAGGGAGCAGGCAGACCGTTCTTCTTGCTCGCAGAGCCCCCACGATAAAGCGGTGGTCGCTCGATGCGCGCAGTGAAGAACAATCTGCCTACTCCCTCTGGGGAAGTTGGGGAATCAGAAGGGCCTCATTGGACACGCGCAGTGGGAGACCATCTAGCCCGCCCTCAAGGGACAAGGTAGGACGCGCGCAATCCGAGACATCCCGCGCCCCCTGCCTGTGAGAAAGAGGGCGAATGGAATGCGCGCGCTCGGAAGGATGGGAAGGGAGCAGCCAGACCATCTTTCGTGCTCGCAGAGCCCCCACGATGAAACCGTGGTCGCTCGATGCGCGCAGTGAAAGACAGTCCGGCCGCTCCCTCTTCGGAAGGCGAGGAGACTATAATCCCTCGATGGATGCCCGCAGGACGAGTCAGCCCCCGCCCCCAGTCTGTTAAAGTATAGATCTCAGCCGAGTTGTGCCCCCTGCTTTGATTGTGGCGACTATGTATTGATTTGCATCTCGTAGAGTGCTACGTTTTAAAATAACGTGCTACTGCGAGGCGACAATGAAGAAGCTTATTCGATTCGGCGTGTCGCTAGACCATCATCTGCTTGATGATTTCGATCTGCACATCAAGAAGCGCAAGTATACGAACCGCTCGGAGGCATTGCGGGATCTGATCCGGGACAACCTGGTCGGGCAGGAGTGGGACGACAATAAAGAGACGGTCGGCACGATCACCTTCGTGTATGACCATCATGTGCGCGACCTGACCAGAAAGCTCACCGATATTCAGCACCGCTATCAGCCCCTCATTTTGTCCGGGATGCACGTGCATCTCGATCATGACCATTGCTTAGAAGTGTTGGTCGTGAAGGGCAAAGGCTCTGCCATCAAGAAAGTTGCCGACACCCTCATCGGAACCAAGGGTGTCAAGCACGGGAAGCTGGCAACTACCACCACGGGAAAAGGTTTAAGCTGAGCGTGCTCGTGAGTGTCCTCAGCCTTTCCATCCATCTCACCGCGCTTCTGCTCGTTGCTTCCTCTGCCCTCGCCCACGATCCGGACGCCGAGATCGTGGACGTGCCGGAGGTGTCCATCATTGGCGCGCGTCCGGTCGCTGCTTCCTCCCAGCAGTTCATCCTCGACAAAGAATATCTGCTCCAACCGCAAGGACGTCCGGCGCAGGTGCTGCGACTGATTCCCGGGTTTATTGCAGTCGAACACTCTGGTGGCGCAGGCAAGGCCGATCAATATTTTCTTCGCGGCTTCGATGCCGACCACGGTACCGATGTGGCCTTTTACTCCGATGGAATGCCGATCAACTTACGAACCCACGCCCACGGCCAAGGATAC
>JBKJZK010000147.1:0-2210 GCA_046715215.1 Nitrospiraceae bacterium | reverse complement strand
GCATCCAGCGGCTCGGCCTCGCAGACCGCCTTCTCGTCCTTCAGCCAGTCGTGCCAATCGATTTCCTTCGGCGTGGACAATGTGACTCCCGGAGTCTGACGCCGTAAGACGACGACATGTTCGACGGTGGGGGAATTGGCTACGGCTTGGTCGACCACTGGCTTGAGGTTGAGAACCTTTCCCCTGTCAAACCCGACGTCGGCCGTAATGACCAGTTTGGATTCGGCGTCCTGAATGCGGTTCGCAAGGGCCGGAGCGCTGAATCCCGAATACACCACACTATGAATGACGCCGATGCGTGCGCAGGCGAGCATGGCGACGATCTGTTCGGGAACTTTCGGAAGGTAGATCGTGACCCGGTCTCCCTTCGTGAGCCCAAGTTTCTTGAGCGCATTCGCGCAACGATTGACCTGGCGGTAGAGCTCGCCATAGGTGATGACCCGTTCTTGGTCGTTCTCGCCGACCCAGATGACCGCCGCCTTATTCCTGCGCCAGGTTTTAACGTGACGGTCCAGACAGTTATAGGCAATGTTGCAGGTGGCGCCGACGAACCACTTGGCCCAGGGATAATTCCATTCCAGGACCTTGGTCCAGGGGGAGAACCACTCAAGCTCCTTGGCGACGTCGCTCCAGAAGCCTTCAGGGTCTGCGATCGACTTCTTGTAAGCGCTCTCGTAGTCCTGAACATGGGCTCCAGCTTTGGTCTGAGCGGAGGGCTGATACACGCGGCTTTCCTTGAGGAGGGTCTCGATTTTCTCTGCCATGGTGCGATGACTCCTTCAACTTGAGAGGCGAAGCAAATCGGCGTCATTATGCTGGAGGGACGGGGGGAACTCAACCATACCTTGGTACGGGAGAGTGAGCATGCAGGGCCATGTCGGGACCTTGAGGCTGCATGTGAGCTCGGTCTGCCGTTTCTTGACAGTCGCGTAAAGGCGCGAGTAGGGTGAATTTATTACACGTCACACACTGAGGCCGGTCCAATTGATGTTGCCGATCGTCCAGCGACAACCGCGTCCCTTCCTTCTCGCGTTTCTTGCCTACTCGCTGATAGCGATGTGCTGTTTGCCATCGGCATCTGCCCAACTGGGGAAGCCGGAAGGGCTGTATTACAAGTCGTGGGCCATTGTCATCGGAGTGGAGAACTATCTCCTGGCCCCGAAAATTCCCGGCGCGATTGAGGATGCCAGAGCGGTGGCCCAGGCGTTCCGCCAACTGGGGTTCGACGAGGTCGTTGAACTCTACGACAAGGATGCGAGTGTTCGCCGTCTGCAACAGACGCTCTCGGATTTCTTGCCCCGCAAGGTCGGTCGATATGATCGGCTTGTGCTCTATTTCGTCGGACATGCGGGTGTCACCCAGGGTCCTGCCGGCGAAGAACTTGGGTATCTCGTGCCCTGGGATTCGCAGGTAGGGAATGTGTCCAAGTCGGTAACGTTTGAACAGCTGAAAGAGTTCAGCCGGCGTAGCGCATCCAAACACACCCTCTTCTTTTTGAATGCCGCGGTTCGTGGGTGGGAGGTGAGTGCGGCTCAGCCATTGTCCCTCGAAGGGCGATTGGCCCCGGAAGACGATATGGAGCGGCGAGCCGTGCAAGTGTTGATGGCGGGGGATAAGGGTGAGTCGTTGAGTCAGGAGAATGGGAGGAGTCTTTTCGTGCAGGTACTGGTGAATGGGCTGAGTGGCGCGGCGGATCGTAATAAAAACGGATGGCTCATGGCCTCGGAAGTCGGAGACTATGTGAAGCAGCAAGTTATGGAACGGTCGAAGGGCGCCCAGCATCCCCTCTTTATGCAGCTTGAAGGGGAAGGGGATACTGTGTTGATCGAGGGCCGAAAGGCCGCTTTTATCATGGGGGCAGAGCCGCAATCCCTGGCCGAACGACGACAGGCTGCGAAGATGCAGTATGACCAGGCCTTCGGGCTTCTCCAAACAGGAAAATCGTCGGAGGAAGCGTTGGAGCGGCTGAATAAGGCGCTGGAATATGACCCCACGTTTGGCGACGCCTATGTGCTCAAGAGCTATGTGCTGCTAGAGGTACTGCCGAACCTTGACGATGCGTTGTCGGTGGCAAAGCTCGCGGTGCAGTATGCCCCGAAGAACCCGGATTCTCAGTATACGTTCGGGTTGATTTATGAAAAGCGCGGGCAGTATGTCGAGGCGGAGCGTGCCATGCGGGAGGCGCTGGTGGTCAATCCCAACTATGTGGA
>JBKJZK010000146.1:0-7098 GCA_046715215.1 Nitrospiraceae bacterium | reverse complement strand
GTCGGCAACGGCCCCTATACCCAGCACGGTGGACGATTCGTCACCACAAAGTATGCCGACCGTCTCTGGCAAGGCACCTGGCAGCAGCCGGGCAACGATCGCGAAGGAGAATTTGAGCTCCTCCTCTCCGAGGACGGGACCCAGGCCAAGGGCGTGTGGTGGTATTTACGGGTCGGCGCCCAGAAGAATATTCCTCCTCGCGAACACGGCGGGACCTATCTCTGGAAACGGTTGACCCCGCCACCAACCGCACAATGACACCTGCCTGCCCCAGAGGCGGATACGAGCATGGCACCACATAATTCGCGTGGCCACTTTTTATTTGTGGGAGGTTTTATGCGTCAGGCATTCCTCACTCTGTTCGCCAGCATCTGTCTGGTAACCCCTGTCCTCGCAGACGGCGGTCACGACCACCATGCCGTCCCGATGCTCAAGAATCAAACGGCTACGACCGTCACGATTCAGGACAATGTCGTCACCCTCACGTTCGGTCCGATCGACCTTCCGGCCGCTCACGAGGGGGATCTGGCGGCGTCGATGCCCAAGCATAATTTTCAGCTTCCCAAGGACATGTATATGGTGGGGTATAAAACCGCAGTCTTCACCAAAGAAGGGAAGCCCCTTCCCAAGAACTATCTCCATCACATCCTGATGCTCAACAACGACAAACCGAGCGTCTCGTGCGAAGGCGAACCGTTGTTTTTTGCGGGGGCTGGGCTGGAGATGACCGAGACTCGTTTTCCGGCAGGCTATGGGGTCAAGCTCGCCAAGAGTGATCACCTCATGTCGATCGTCGCCTTTTATCATAAGGCGCCGATCACTAAGGATGTGATGGCGACCTTCACTATGTACATGGCACCCGAGGGCACCCCCGTCAAAGAAATGGACGTGTATCAGGTGGGAATCAATATTGTGTGCTTCAGCAAGTTCTCCCAGCGAGGCCCAGACCAGACAGATGAAGGGATTGAGATTACAACCGGAGTTCAGGTCCATCGCGCGCCGCTCAAATTCTCGATGGATGGCTGTGTGAAATTCGCCTACCCACATGGGCATGACGAACTCTTAATGGTCGCGCTGGACAATATGACCAAGAAACAGACCCTGCTGCGGACGGTTCCCGACGTCACCCAGGACGGGACCTTCCGGGAGTTTCTACCGCACCAAGTCTATCAGGATAGTCAGGGGTTTCCTGTGACGAAGGCTGATGACTATGAAATGGTCATGGTCCATCACCATCCCTTGCAGAGACAAGAGCCGCACCATGGGATGGGAAACTATTTGCTGTACATGACCCCTGGCGCTTGTCCGACGACATCCAATACATCACTCGCCAAGTAGCGACAAAACACACCCTTACCCGCCGCATGGTCTGCGGTGGGTACCGCTGCATTCCCTCCCGTATTTCACGCCCTGTCTCCTTCCAATTGCGTTCAATTTTGTTCGTCTTCCAAGCCCGTGCGGGCTCCCCCTACCAAAGAAAGAGCCTATTTCATCGCATGAAGACTGGGTTTCCCACCTCCGCCTGTGCTATTCACATCGTTATCCTCAGATGCGTCCCGAATCGCTCACAGAAGCGTAAGGGCCAGTGTGTCTCAGGTCACGTAAGGGCGAACCTTGTGATGTCGCTTTAGCCTGGATTATTCATGAATGCCGTCGCGAGGCGTTCGAGACCGAAGCCCGTCGGGACTTCTCGCAAGTGAGGCCGACGCAGGCGTACAGGCAGTCCCTTGAGGAGGCCGAACGAGAAAAGCCCCGCCGGGTGAGAGGATCGGACGAGGCAATCATGAATAGTCCAGGCTAGGACTAGGCTTGCTTGAATTCCCAGGAAGCACAGGGATATCTTGATGCCGCAGAGTGAGCCGGTCACCATCCTGATTATCAGCGAACACGCTGAATCCATTAAACTCATCACCGTCAGTCTGCGCGGATTCTTTCCTGGCTGCCGCGTGGACGTCGCCTATTCCGCCGAAGAAGCTCATACCTGGGCGTCGTCGCACGAATGGACCCTCATCCTCATCGAGGAACAGTGCCTCGCCGGGGACCACACCTCCCTACCCGGCGAATTCAAACGTCGTGCACCGTACGCGGCGAGTATTCTGCTCAGCGACCGCACCGATTCAGCCTCGGCGCTTCAGGCACTCCAAGCCGACGTTGATTTTTTCCTTTCGAAGAAATCTCCAGCCTTTCTCACACAACTCCTGTTCTGTGCCAAGGAAGCCATCGAGACACGTCATCTGAGAGTGGCCCTGGACAACGAGCACGAACGCCATCGTCAGCTCATCGCATCGCTCAGCGACATCGCCTACGAACTGGATGCCAGCGGCTGTTTTGTGACGGTCAGTTCGGGCAGCGTTACGCTATTGGGCTACTCGCCCGCTGAACTCATCGGATTGCCCTTTACCACTCTCATTCCTCCCGGCCTGGAGTCGGTGGCTCAGTACCGCTTCAACGAACGCCGCTCCGGAGCGCGGGGCACCAGCCGCGTTGAATTGACCTTGCAAGGGAAACCCACGCCGGACAATAAGCCGCTGACTCTCACGGCGGAGGTCAACGCCAGAGGACTGTATGACACCCTTCGCCGATTTCGTGGCACGGTAGGACTGATCCGAGACCTTTCCCAACCTAAACAACAAGACACGACGATTCATCAACTTCGCCAGCAACTCCGGCATAGGGATGCACTGCTTGCGCTGGCCCAGAGAGTCACGCAGTTGTCCCAACAGTTGCATGATCCACTGGCCTCACTGCTGACACAGTCCCAGCAACTCCTTACCACCATTCGCGACGCACGTCTGGACGACCAAGCCGAAACACTCGCCGGCCACGCCGCAGAAGCGACAAAACTCGGAGCACAACTGGCCCAGGCTCTCCACGAGAGAGCGGAAGGTATCTTAGGACACACGATCAACGACGTCCTTGACGACATATTTATGTCCACGACCTCGACAATCGTAGATGGTGCAGGCATCATACGCCAGTTCTCCTCGCACCTCCCCCCCTTCGTCGGCGATCACGAACAGGTCACGAAGCTCACTCACTCTCTCCTGAACTACGCGCAGACCTATTTACTGATGGTCGGCCGTGCGCATCGACTCATCGTGAGCACGCGCGCAGTGGGGCCTTCCTCCATCGCAGCAGGTGCTCCTGCCCTCTTCCCTCTCGGCCCGCCTACCGAAGTAGAAGTCGAGCTGCTCGAATCCGATATGGCGTGGTCGTCACAATCTCTGGCTACGTTACCCCCGTCCGTTGATCTCCTCGAGTCGTATGAGCTCGTCCGCCGACTGGATGGCGCCTTGGATTTGTCGGCCCCGATGCAGGGCCCCTTTCGTATGATCCTCCGTCTACCGGTTGTCCCTCGCGTCCCGCTCGAGATGCCCTCGCTGCCGATAGCCGACGCTGCTGCCCCGCCCGGAACCGCTCCTGACATAAAGAGCGCCACGACGGCACCTGTTCCGGCAGCCGATTCCGATAGACCACCACAGGAACGGCGCCGCGCACCTCGAATTCTAACCACCCTGCCTGCCACGATCACCGTCGGATCAGCCACGTGGGATGGCACCATTTCCAACCTCAGCATCGGAGGAACCTGCGTTACGCTCCCCGGCGACTTCCCCACCGTCCCGCCACAAGACGCCTATGTCGTAGTCAAGACGGCGGTGGGCATTCTCGAGTTACAAGGTAGAGCACAGGAACGCTCCGTCTCACTCCAAACCAAAACACCGGCCTCTCAGTTGATTGTAATGTTTGAGCCTCCCAAGCGAGAAGAGGGCGCCGTCCTGGCCTCGCTGGTCCAGGCTGGGCAGGAACAAACTTTGCCCTTCAGCCTTGAGGTCCTGCTTGCAGCAGAGCCGCAGGATGAACTGACCGCCAGCAAACCCCTCGTACCAGGCGAGCGGCTAGATTACGACCTGCGCGAGGCCGTACGAGTGACCTTGCAGCTCCCAGTCCGGCTCGATCTTACAGATTCTGCAGGAAGAAGTTACCGCCTCGAAGCGCTAACCACCAACCTCAGCCGAGACGGTGCCTGTCTCCACCTCAACGCTCGCCCTGAACTCCTGAGCGGTATTGCCACGCTGCATTTCGCCGCCACACAGACCCAGACACACCCCGGGACCCATGAGCCGGGTGCGCCGGGAGCTGCATTGCCCGCCCAGATGATCTGGTCGGCTCCGGAACCCGCAGCGCCCAGCGAATTTCGTGACCAAGGCTCCGACCCTGCCCTTCGGGTCGGCCTCCGCTTTCGGGGCCTCACACCCTACGCTGAACGCGAAGTGAACCGTGTCGTCCGACAACATCTGACGTCCCCGGGCGAATCGGAATCCTCCTCACAGCAGGCGTCGGTCGTCAGTATTCCGCGAGAGTGTCGGAATCCACGCGGCCAGACGATCATGATCGTCGATGACCATCTTCGCCAGTCGCCTGCACCAAACACACCGGTCGTCATCATCGCTCCCGGCTATGGCCAGACCGCATTGGATGCCAGTACCTTGTCGTACTACCTGGCGCATCACCGACTCCGCGTCTTGCGGTATGACCATACCAACCATGTGGGGCTGAGCGACGGCGAGCTGCAAGAGACGACCTTACGGAGCATGCAAGCCGACCTCCTTAAAGTTGTGGAGTTTGTGCAACATACGTGGCCGACCGCTCCCCTGATTGTCATGGCGAGCGACATCGCTGCACGCGTTGCCCTCAAAATGGCGGTGCAATCCCGTCCCCTCGACCTGCTTCTCCTGATCAATCCGGTCGTCGATATTCAAGCGATGCTTATGACTGTCCATGGTCATGATCTCGTGGCCGACCACCGATACGGAATCCGACGGGGCATCGTTAATCTGCTCGGACTCAACGTCAATGTCGATCGCTTTGTCGGGGATATTGTCGCAGGCCATTTTACAGATCTGGCCTCCACGATTGCGGATCTGCGCCTCCTCCCCTCTCCGTCAGCCATTCTCACGATTCCCCGAAGCCCGCTCGGGCCATTGCCTTCAGCTGACCTCCCACAGGCGTTTCTCACCGCGCTGGGAGCCCATACCCGTTTAGCAACAGTCTCCGCACCGCTGCTCGGCCAGAATCTCCCGCTCAACGGGCAACACCCCCCGAGCTTCCAACAGATCCTGGAGCAGATCGCTGCAACCGTCTCGCTGCCGACCATTCCGGCTGAATTCCGCGCACACACCCGTCGCATGCTGACCCGTCAACAGCGCATCGAAATGGAGCGCACCCGACTTCGCCACAATCTCTCGCGGATCGCGCGTGAGACCTTGCGGGTCGCATATCTGCAACAACTGCCCCAACTCGGAAACCTCCATGAGCACTGGAAGCTCTTGGACGACCTCTACCGGCTGCTCAGCCCGCTCGAACCGGGCTCCATGCTTGTGGATGTGGGAGTCGGTCACGGCGATTTTGTTCGAGCCACGATGGTCAACCAGACCTACCGCTCGCGACAGCGTGGATGGAATCCGGAGCGTCCCGTTCAGGTGATCGGCCTGGAGCATTCGCAAGACTCGCTGACGCAGGCCCGTCAGAGTCTTCGTGCCTTGCACCGGGAACTCGACAACGACTTCGGAGGCACCCTCACCAGCCATCCCCCCCTGACCACCGAATGGATGCACGCGGATTGGACGCAGGGCCTTCCTTTCAAGGACCATTCCCTCCAGCGCATCGTCTGCAATCTGTCACTCCCGTTCGTCCCTTCTCCACTGGTCACGATTCGGGAGCTATACCGCATCCTCCATCCGCAGGGGCGCCTGATCCTCACGGTTTTCCACCCCGACACCGATCTCTCGGTGCTCTATCGCCAGCATCTCCAGCGAGCGAATCAGGATGAATTCAGTCCACAAGCCCAGATTGTCCTGCACTACATGGGGCGACTCCGAGAGGCCATCCGGCATGGATTGCTGCACACCTTTGACCGGTCCTCACTGACCTCGTTCCTCCAGCAAGCCGGCATCCTCACATCCCGTATCCTTCCTGCGCTCGATAGGCATGCCCTCTTCGCCGTCATAGAAAAAGATCAATCCGCTAGCTGAACGTGCCCGAGCCGTGTATACTCCCCCCCGTACATCTTTGAACACAAGAACGTTTCATGCTCAATCTGCATTTCCGCCAGCGGGTCACACGACGTCCATACGCTCCCAGTTCGCTATGACATCACGCCCACCGAATACCGACATCATGGCACCATCCTCCAGCGAGCTATTGAACGTCGTCACGCGATTTGCGGCCGACCTGGGAGCGATGACCGACCTAACGACACTCGGGAATCGCATTATCCAAGAGCTGTGTGGCGCAGGTGCCACGACCCATGGAACACTGTTCCTGTTGGATCGCGAGCACGAATGCTATCGCCGCGCCAGCATGGTTGGTCCGGCCAGCCCCACGCTTATTCCACCTACGCTGGCCGTGGGCCATCCTCTGCCCCACCACCTACTCGCAACCAACCGGATCATGACGCAGGCCGATTCGGCTGTGGACCTCCAAGAGACTGAATCCGGAGCCGGCGCACGCGCAGCCATGGAATCCATGCAGGCCACACGCATCGTGCCACACCTCAATAAAGGCCATCTCATCGCCTTCTCACTGCTCGGCGCGGCAATACCTATAACTAGAGAAAATGCGCTGACCAGATCCGTGCTCGCTGCACTGGCACAAATCGCCACGAATGCGTTAGACACCATTGTGCTGTACGAGGACCTCCATCGCTCGCACACGCTCATGAAGCGAACGGATCGGCTGAAATCCCTTGAGACGATCGCCGGCGGCTTCGCCCATGAAATTAGAAACCCTCTCACGTCGATTAAAACCTTTATCCAATTGGCCCCTGAGCGAAAAGACGATCCCCAATTTATTCAAGACTTCAGCAAAGTGGTGCTCGACGATGTGTATCGGATCGAACGACTGATCCAGGAAATTCTCGACTACGCCCGATACATGGAACCCAAGCTGACGGACGAGGACTTCAACGACATTGTCGCCTCTTGCCTGTACTTCATTGATGTCAAAGCAGACAGCCATGGGATCAAGATTGAAAAGGAGTTGGCGTCCGACCTGCCTCGTGTCATGCTGGACCGACAGCAGATCAAGCAGGTTCTGCTC
>JBKJZK010000145.1:0-3565 GCA_046715215.1 Nitrospiraceae bacterium | reverse complement strand
CCGTGACCGGCTGCCTCTCCCCCATCACGCTGAATCGCGCGGTGACGAGCTATGATGAGGCGATCACGGAGGCCATCTCCAAACAACTGCTCATCAACATCGCCCGCGCCCATCAGCATCAGCCGATTCACTTCACAGCCGTCTCGAATATCGCCGCGACGTTCGATTTCCGTGTCAACGCCGGCGTCACTCCGGCATTCACCGGAGAGGCCGGCAGGGCTCTCATGCCGATCTTCGGCGGCAGCGTGGCGGAGAACCCCACCATCAGTATCGCTCCGATCGAAGGGGAAGAGTTCACTAGGCGACTTTTGACTCCCTATCAGGAAACCAAGTTCCTCCTCCTCCTCCGGCAGCGGTACGACATCGATCTGTTGCTCCGGCTGATGGCGCAGGAACTGCGGATCATGGAGAATGGCCAGGAAGTCGCCTACCGCAATACGCCGGCAGACCGGACAGGCTACGAGATGTTCCGCCGGGTGGTGACGCACCTTTCGGCCATTCAGGACCAGAACCAGCTCCATGCCGAACCGCTCGTCTACCATCGGACCTGGACCATTCCCGCCGCCTCGGTCACAGCCGAAGGCTTTCAGGCGTTACAGAAAGAGTATCTCGTGACCTATAGCCAGAAAGACCACAGCTACACATTGCGAAAACAAATCACGGGACAAATTCTCATTACTAACTATGACCCCAACACCCTTTCACCCGACGAACGGGCTCGATTGATCGACGAAACGGAGGAAGGGCAGCTCAACGATGTGTCCTTCGACATCCGCCCAGGGCATGTCGGAGGGGAATACCCCCTCAAGGGAGATTTCCGGCTGCGGAGCTTCAATACCATGCTCAACTTTCTGGGCCGATCGCTTGGAGAAGACCCCGAATATCACGTGGAAAAAGATCCGCGGACCCCGGCGGTCCACGAAAATCCCGTCCACACCATGGATCTCATATTATCGGATGGAGCTCCCTCGGGAGCCGACCTGTCGATTCAGTCCCACGGAAAATATTACGCCGTGAACACTACCGGACCGTTGGCACGCTGGAACCGCGAGGCCTTCCAAATGCTGTATCTATTGTTCCAAATGACCGTCAGCGAGGTGCCTCGTGTCGGAGTCCCCAGCATCACGATTGCGAAGTGACCGGGCCCTCAGCGTCCCCACCCCTGTGATCTCCGGCCACCGTCAGCTCTCGCAGCACGGACACGCGCCACGGATCACCGGCCAGAACCCAGAGTCAGGCGGCGCTGTCGCCGATCTAGTAATCGCCCGGCTCACAAGTTGAGCCATCACGGACGGCCCAATGTCACCTTTGGCATGATGACTTAAGCATCCTTATGGGAAAGACAGTTTTTAGTGGGAGAAACAAAAGGGTCGGAAACAATCGGTAGAGGAGTCTTTTGAAAGCGACTCGGGGATGCGCGCAGCGGTTCAGTGTGTAGTGCGGTTGTGGATGACTTGCTCCTGTGCCGGATTGAATTGCGGTGTCACTCTTCACTAGTAACATCGCCCATGGGGTTGACCTAGCCGCGACCCGGCGATAGAGTGTTCCTATGAAACGAGCCGTTGGATTTGCTCTTCTTATAGCCCTACTTGCTGTTCCGGCGTGGGCGAGCGAGCCGGAGTTCGATGTCGAGCAGCCGTTCAGGCAAGCCGAGGTCGGGCACCTCTTGCGCTCGCTGCTCAATCGAGCGCTGGATATGCTGGAAGACCATGTCGTGGTCACCGGCGATCTGGGACGAGAATCAGATACCGGCGATCGACAGGGCCGAATGGAACTCAGACTGTATCCCGACGGCAAATCGAATTCCGACGATCATGTGAAGGCCGAAGGGTGGTTCCACTATTCGCCTCGATCCCAACAGCAAGACCTGCATTTCCGCTTCCAACTCCCAAAGCCCCAATTCAATCAGCCTCCCAGTCAGTCCGAAGACGTCCTCTAGATGATGCATTTCTGCATCGCTCTCGCCACGCATCATCCATCACTCGTCACGCTAGCAGGCTAGGATTAGACTAGGTTTCCCGTTCTTGCTTTGGCCGACTATGCCAAGAAGCTCGGTGTGCAAGCCGACGATCTGTTGGTGTCCCAGCCGGATACGGATGAATAGGCGCTGGAGATTGCCGAAACGTTGGTCCCCTTCGGGGCGATCGATTGTGATTGTCATCGAGAGCCGGCACGCGAATGAGTTCCGCCCTGTTGGATTGCAAGGTCCCTACTGTTCCCGATTCACGCTGATCCCGTGATTGCCCGCGCACCGAGAAAGGACTTGTATCGGCGATCCACTCTATCGCACGCTACGAGTCGCATAGTTTCGACACAGGAGCCTCGAACACCGCATGGGCATGTCCACGACCGCAGCGATGAAGAGAACGCTCCTGGCCGGAGCGGTCGGCAATGTGCTGGAATGGTATGACTTCGCGCTCTATGGATACTTCGCCCCCGTATTCGCCGCCTTGTTCTTTCCGTCCAATTCTCCCTCGGTGTCGTTGATTGCCGCCTTTGGAGTCTTTGCCGTTGGATTTCTGGCGCGCCCCCTCGGGGCAATGCTGTTCGGCTATTGGGGCGATACGCTGGGACGACGCAATGCGTTGGCCTGGTCGGTCCTCCTCATGGCTATTCCGACCTGCCTGGTGGGGCTGTTGCCGACGTACGAAACCATCGGGATGATCGCCCCCATAGCCCTAACGCTCTGCCGATTTCTCCAAGGATTGTCGGTCGGCGGAGAATTCACCGGATCCGCCACGTTTCTCGTCGAACATGCAGCAGCTTCGCAACGCGGCTATGTCGGGAGTTGGGCGGGCTTCAGTGCCCAGATCGGCGCGCTTTTAGGATCCGGCGTGGGAGCACTGATCGCGTCAAACCTTGCGGGCGAGGCACTCCGTCAGTGGGGCTGGCGGATTCCCTTCCTGATGGGCGGCCTCATTGCCGTGGTGGGTTGGTACCTGCGAACCCGAGTTCCGGAGTCGCCCGCCTTCGAAACCATTCGCCTGGCAGGAGGACTCGCATCTTCCCCCGTCCGCGACGTGTTCACAACGCAGCGACTTGCCGTGGCAAAAGTCGTCGGCCTCGTGTGGCTGCACGGCGTGGTGTTCTACCTACTGTACGTCTATCTGACGACCTACCTTGTGACGGTGACGACTGTTCCACTCGCCACCCTACTCCTCCTCAATACGGGTTGCATGACCCTTCTGGCCCTGTTGATCCCCCTGATGGGCGCCTGGTCGGATCGAATCGGACAAGCTCCCCTGCTGATGACGGGAGCCTCGGGGATCGCGCTCCTGTCATACCCGTGCTTTCTCTGGCTCACGAGCAACGACCTGCCCCGCATGATCACGGCGCAAGTTCTGCTTACGGTGCTGGTCGCCTGCTACATGGGACCGTTCTTTGCCGCTGTCGCTGAGCTGTTCCCCACGCCGCAGCGCTATACCGGCCTCTCGGTCGGCTACAATATCGGAGCGGCACTGTTCGGCGGTACCGCCCCACTGATGGCCACGCTCCTCATCGAATGGAGCGGCAACGTCTTGGCGCCTGCCTTCTACTTGAGCTTTTGTGCGACCGTGTCCCTCGC
>JBKJZK010000144.1:0-3451 GCA_046715215.1 Nitrospiraceae bacterium | reverse complement strand
TCGTATTGAAGTCGGAGGAGTCGCTCAGCGGGTATCTTTTCAATCGCCAGGTTAGCGGTTCTGATTCCTATCTTGAAGTATTCCCTTCCGACAGCTCTGCTGCTCGTCGCATTCGATACGACCAGATCGCCTCCATTGCTTTCACCGGTGAGGACACGGCCACGGGGAAATCCTGGGAGAACTGGATTGCCAAGAAGGATTCGGAGCGACGATCCGAAGTGGAACGTGTCGCAGCCGACGCAAAAACACGAGGAATTCTGTAAGTTCTCCGTCTGCCGCTCGCATCTTTATCTTCCCATTTTTCCTACTCAGCCTTATCGCGGATTGCCCTTTCCAAGTGCTTGGAAATGGGCTTATCTCTCCGTCCGGTCGAGCAGTCAATTCGTTGACAACGGGTAGGGGCTATGCTAAAAGTGTCGCTCAAAAATTGGCTGGGCTCATACCAATCAACCGTGCTGTTGTGTGAGGCGGACACAAGCGCCCGGCGACGGGAAAAGGCGTCAGTCCGGAGCACGTGAGGCGCAGACAGATCGCACAGAGTGAGTCACGATGGCGGGAATGGATCCTAGCCGTTGCCATGGTGGCCTGTTTCCCCTCGGTCGTTTCTGCGACGCATGAAGCCGACCATCGGTTTACGGTCGAAGGGGTTGTCTGCGGAACAGATGGAAAAAGAAGCGCGAATATAGACGTACTCGTCAAGGATACAAAGATCTCCTACGGGCAGATCGTCAAGACCGATGGAGACGGATACTACAAGGCGGCGTTTCATCTTCATAACGATAATCTTGGCGATCCGCTGCTGATTGAAGCCAACGGGCAGCAGCAGCAACAGAAAGTCTCGTTTGACCCGAAGGATTTGGAGGCAGAGCGAATCATTCAGGTCAATTTTGGGACCGGCTGCATACAGGGCAGGGGCAGTACTCCTCTGTGGATCTATCTAGGGTCGGGGGCCGTGGCGGCAGCAGTCGGTGGGTAAATAGGGGTCAAACTGATTCGTTCGTGGCGGAAGCAGGAACAGAAACGAGGGAAGGCTCAGGGCAAACGTAGGAAATAACCGAAGCGGTCCGTGGGGCTGATGTGCACCTCGCTGGATCGGGGACTTGAAATAGCAAGGGAGTGCGCGTGTCGTCACGGTATCCGTTAGGATCGGCGCTTTTACAGGGGTGATGATCCCCCCGGTAAAAGCGTTTTTTTTCGCTGAGCGTAAGAGTGAAACGTCATTGTTGTGGTCGGGAAAAAAGGAGCATGGGATCGTTATGAAGCAGATGAAAGTTCCGCAGCTGGCGGTTGTGTTAGGGATGGGGCTCTTCATGGTGGCATGCGGGGGAGGAGATGGAGGGGAGGGGCCGATCGTTCCGCCACCGCCGGCTCCTGCTGAGTACGCCGACAAACATATGCCGGCCGGTTGGTGGGCCGATGCGGCCAAAATGGAAGAAGGGCGGAAGCTCTTCATCGGCGAGACAAACCCCGATGTGAATTGTGCCAGCTGCCATGGCAAGGATGGCAAGCCGGTCAAGGCGGGTGCCCGTGACTTCCGTGTCAGCGAGCGGATGAAGCTCTACTCCGATTCCGTGTGGGCCTGGCGGATTTCCGAAGGGGTGCCCAATACGAAGATGAAGGCGTGGAAGAGCAAGATGTCAGAAGAAGATATCTGGAAGCTGGTGCTGTTTGAGCGGAACTTCGGGCTGGTTGGGAAGGCATGGGACGCCGACAAGAAATCATGGGTTGATGCGGCGAGCGTCTCGGCAGCTCCTGCTGCAGCTCCAGCTCCGGCTGCTCCGGCGCCGGCGGGCAAGTAAGGGGACTTCAATCTAGGAGCCTGTCCGACATTAACCCGGAAACCTTCTTGCCCTGAGCTTCCGGGTGGCCTACAGGTGTATTCGCTTAATGATAGTCTAGGGTGCTAGGCGATGCCTGGACGAACGTGTCGCCCTAGGGTCATGACCAGATTCTTGTTGCCCCCCCCCCAGCAGTTCTTGTCGCGGGGGCATCGCACGGTTCACGGTGAATGGACGCTGTTCCGTACGACGCACAACCTCCAGACGCTCTGGACCAACACCCTCCGCCAAAGCCTAGCAGGCTGTGGAAAAACTGTGGCACGGTGAAAATTTAATGGTCCGTGTGAGGAGGGGCGGCGAAATATCATGAAAACTTGGCAGCGTAGTCTCGTGGCGGCATGTGCGCTTCTGGCGTTGATCGGAGGAGTGGCGTATGCCCAAGCTCCTGGCGCGCCTGCGGTGGAGTTCCCCTACACGGGGAATCGGACCGCGGTATGGATCGTTGCCCAGCTTCACATTCTGTTTGCGGCGTTCATTCTCGGCGCCCCGATCTTTGTCGTGATCTCAGAATGGATGGGGTATCGGAAGCAAGAGCCTCGATACGATCGCCTGGCAAAAGAGGTCACAAAGGTCACGGTCATTCTCTACAGCATGACTGCCCTCACCGGTGGCCTGTTTATTTTCGTGCTCCTCGCGACGTACCCGCAGTTCACCACCTGGTTTATCAATCAGTTCTATCTCGTGTTCGCGGTGATCTATCCGGCGCTGTTCATCAGCGAAACCATCTTGTTATACCTGTATTTCTACACCTGGGACTCCTGGAAGGGTGAGAAGAAGGCCCGTCATATCGCCCTCGGTGTGCTCTTGAATCTGATTGGTTTGATCACGCTGTTCGTGATCAACGGCCCGACGTCGTTCATGAATACTCCGGTGAAGGCGGAGGGTATCTCGCCCCAAGAGTTCCTTGCAACCGCGACCTTGTGGGAGAAGATCGCCAACTATAGCTGGATGCCGCTCAATCTCCACCGGATTGTCGGTAACGTGACGTTCGGAGGATTTGTGGCGGGCATGATCGCCGCCTATATGTATATGGGGGCGAAGAAGGATGAAGAGCGCGCCTACTACGATTGGATGGGCTTTGTCGGAAATTTGATCGGCGTGGGCGCGATGTTGTTCCTGCCCTTCATGGGGTATCTGTTGGCGTACGAGCTTTGCGACTACGATGCGTCGATCTGCCCGTACATGATGGCCGACCAGCTCTCGAGGTTTTTTGAAATGCAAGGAGCGATGATCGGACTCATGTTCTTGGCCAGTAACTATTACATCTGGCTCAGCATGAAACGCATTGAGGGGGTCGAAAAGGTCCGGATGACGATCCTGGCCCCCATCGCAATGGTTCTGCTCCCCTTGGTGATGACTAAGGTGATGACGGACTATCCGGTTCCCGACCCGATGTCGTTAGCGTTCCTTCTGCCGTTGATCCTGGCGCCGTTCACTGTTGGTCGGTTCATCCCGTATACTGTGTCTGCCCGGACCGTCATTAAAATCGGCTTCTTGATGGTCGTCGTGGGCGATGCCATCTGGCTCACCCCCCACGGATTCGTTCCGACCGGCGCGAAGTTGGTGGCGGAATTGGAGCTGCCGGAATATTGGAACTTCCTAGCGTTGATGCC
>JBKJZK010000143.1:0-3156 GCA_046715215.1 Nitrospiraceae bacterium | reverse complement strand
CTGTCCGATGTCCTTTGGCCTTCACGCTTCGTCCCTACCATGGCTTTCCCATTCAATGCTCTGTGGCCTTCAACGCGGGTCTATTCCTGAAGCTGCCGGTGGGCTTCTTTCCTGGTTTCTTGTTATTCATAACGCTCCTGGTGCTGAGTAGTGGACCAGTGTATGCGGAGTGGGTGTTGACGAGCGGCAACGACGAAGCAGGACTGACCGTGTACGTCGATCCAGCCACTATTCGCCGCAAGGGGAATCTGGTGAAGATGTGGCAATTGTACGACTACAAGACCGTACAAACCGTGGCGGGCGATTCGCTGTTCTCTATCAAGCGATACAACGAATACGATTGTACAGAAGAACGCACGCGTATGCTTGCGTATACGTGGTTTTCGGGCAACATGGGAAGCGGTAAAGTGGTTTACAGTACCCCGGATGAACAACAGTGGGAACCGGTTATACCTCGTAGCATCAATCGAACTCTCTGGAATGTGGCGTGCAGTAAGCAGTAAGAAGTGATCCTGCCGAGGGCACGAGTCGGGAAAATGGCGTCAGCAACCTTGTGCCCCGCTTGCGCTGATCTTCAGGCAGTGAGCAGGCTGAGTGCATTGGCTTTTCCGCTTTTTGGAGGCTCGCCGCCTGGAGAGGTCGAGGTTCAGGCCAAGGCTGAGCGCGACTGGGCATAGACTTAGCACGATGCTGAAAAAGTCCGCCAGCTTCGTTCTCGCTTCAGAAGAAGTGGCTGAGGTGACCTCCGTCCCCCCATTCTGTAGGATAGCGCTTCTCTCGGTGAAACTCGTACCCTGGGCCGTATGACGGACAGGAATCCCCCCATCTCGTGGCGAGCAATAGTGCGTGCGGTGGCCATTGCGTATGGCATCACCTTTGTGTCGGGGCTGGTGTTGGCCTTCGCCGGGGTCACGCCACAGACCCATCACGTGGCCTATCCTCTGCTTGCACTCCTCACGAGTGCGGTGGGAGTGGCTCTCGCGCTCAGGGTCGCTGACACCACGCGGCTCTCGTATCTTGTGGCGATTGGAGTGGGTCTCTGGCTGCTCAGCTCGACCAGTGTCTTGTTCGGAGCACAGTCCTTTGCTGGGTGGGTCGACAGCAGTGTCTTCATCGGTACCACGCTCATCCTGGGCCGACTTCTGGTGGGAACAAGCCTCGACACACTTCCAGCATCTGCCTCGACCTATTCAACCTTTGTCCAACGAACCACTCGGACGCACAGAAACGGCTAGCAAGGGACTCACCGTTCTCGTCGGTACCATTATCCCGACTGCGGCTCTTGCGCCGTAATAAGCAACCCTCCTACAATTGACCAATGATGGGGAATCCTTGGCCAATCGCTTCACGTAATGTGGGTATGAGTTTCGGTCACGACATTCTCAACCGCAAAATCCTGCCCCTCTCGACCACTTGACTGACGGCTTCAGGGATCTCGATCCGTTGCGAATGCTGTATAAGCCAGCGAGGGGATCATGGAAGTCCTCTTTATCGTTCTAGCGGTCATCGCTGCTGGTGCGGCCTTGGTCTTTTTCATGAACTCACCAATGGGAATGCAACTCGTACACAATAGGAGTGTTTCAACCATACTCAACTGTGTTAAAGCCATACAAAGTTCAGCGCCTCAGACTCCTCTCCACGAGATTTACTATTCTCTTGCGCAAGAACGAGCCAAAAAGAGTACGTGGCTCGCCGAGTTCGATTACTTGTACGCTTTACGGGATGCCGGATGTTTCGATCCGAGAACGGCACCACAACCCGAACAATTTGCTGAGTTAATGGCGAGCGTGGAGGAGAAGATTAGACTCCACGCAAGTGGTGTGACTAAATGAATCAACGAGGGCAATCGTGGACCGAGTCAAACATCTGATTGATACGGGAATGGGCTAGCGAGTGATACGACGCAGGAAAAGTGAGAAATATATTTGGAAAGATCAAGAAAAATATTCCTAAAATTCTCTCCCCAGCTTCGGTGGATAAGTCTGTTGATAAGATCGTCCTGTCATCCAAAAACCGCGCATTTCTCTATCTCCAAGACGTCTTTGCCTAAAAATTAAGCATTGATTGAAACACGGTCCATACCACAAGATATGGGGGTGCTTTCACAAAAATAAGTCAGAAACAACTATTCCTAGAAAATGCCCGGTCTTTCATGCATCACATTATGAATTTCCGCACTGGGAGCGTGGTTCGCACTCAAATTATGCACAGATGCCGCTCCTGGACGGTGTATTCTGCTTCATTATTAGGAGTCAATGGGATGTGGGTTGCTCGCCACCTTGTCATGCTCGCAAGGGAGCGATTCTGGGAATCAGTTCGGCTGGGCAAGTTCCCGGACAGACCTTCTCGCCAACACACAGGAGACCAGAGCCAATAAGCGGACGCCCCGTATCGTGGGCGTCAGTAAGGATTGGGCATCAGTATTCGTCCAATTCTTCCGTCTCATCGATCAACTCGGCCGTGATCCCGGTACTCTCGGTGTCCCATTGAGTCAATGGGATACCCCCGGCCTTCAGAATCGCTTCCTGTTCCGTGCCTGCGGTTACCATCAGATCATGATGAATGCTTTGTCGCACCTGAAACGTTTTCATATGGTTACCTTTTGACGCCGATCCTTAATATCTCCACGCCGTTAAAATAATCGACGGCCAACCGAAATTCACCGGTTACCCGTGCCCTTGCATCGGTTCAACGCCTCGGGTGGCTGGTGGATCCTAACATTGAACAAGTACCACCGGCTACTAGCAGGATCCTGAAAAAGTCCGCCAACGGCGTTCTCACTTCCCTCAGAAGCTCAACGTACCGAAGCGTACGCCTCGCCTCTTCGCTCGCTGCGGCCTTGCTGGACGGCCTTTTTGATCACCCTGCATGGTATTCCCCTCTTGCCCCAGGCGGGCGGACCGGTGAAGTGCTGGCGTGCCTACAATAGTTTTTCCGCAGCCTGCTAGGAGATATGGCGCTTCCTGATGGACGCATGCTCAATCGAGAGCTGGTCTTGTGAGTTTGCAAAAGTTTCCGAGTGCCTTTTCTCCTCAGCGACCATGAGAATGATCTGTGAACAAATGACGGAGGAAGCCATGAATGCAGAATTGCTACGTCTTAGACGGACATTGCCGGAAGTCGTTAGCGAAGAAATCAGGGGTGAGCGGGCAGCGG
>JBKJZK010000142.1:0-14814 GCA_046715215.1 Nitrospiraceae bacterium | reverse complement strand
ACCTCGATACGGTGGAGTTTTTGGACTTTCGGCTGCAGGACGGTTTCGACGAAGGGAATTTTCCCGTGGGGGCCAGGTCCTACAGTTCGGACAGGGGCGCCGAATCGCTTGACGACGCCCTCCTCATCCGGGGCGACGATAAACGCGCTCTGCCAGGCAAGAAAGACGAGCAACCCTGCCAAGGCGATGTTTCTGAAGCCGCTTGAAGGCATCAGATTCTTGAATGAGGGCATCATATTCTTGAATTGCGATTGAGCCTGCTTGAGGGCATCCTCAAGCGGGTCACTCTTCTTACTCCAAGGATCTTTGGGGTCCCAGACCATGCGAAGTATTCGACCGAAGATAATTGCGAAGGATCTCTGTCCGCGTCACCTTAGCAGACTGGCTAGAAGCTGCGCAATCACGATAATCTCCAGTTGGTCCATCATGCATTCTTGGTGTACAAGAAGGGATGGCTACGCTGTCGGGGAATAATCGAGCCAAAACAGCTGAACTGTGCCACGCGTTTGCAGATGAGACGCGGATGGATATTCTCGATCAGCTCAAAGAGGGCGAGCGTTGCGCGTGTGAATTGCCCGATGCCATTCAGACCGGGCAGTCACGCCTCTCTTTTCATCTAAGGACGCAGACTTGATTCATGATCGTCCGGAAGACCGCCGGATCTATCTACTCAATCAGTTCTGATGCGGTCAAGGAGCTTAAGGATTTTGTGGCATTGATCACGGCCGTGAGGAAGCCCGTTCGACCAACTCCGCGCCGTTAACTTTTTGCTTGATTAATCAATAATTCTTGATGATTTATTCAGGAGGCTCATGGAGACGACGCTGATGGATGCGCCACCAGTAGTCGAGAAGCAATCGAATCCCTTTGAGCGTTTTCTGACGGTCTGGGTCGCGCGCTGTATGGTTGCGGGCGTGGTGCTCGGGCGGTACCAAACAGGGCAATGGCCGTCGCCACCGCTAATTCAAAAAAGTTGCTGGCCCCGAACAACGCTCCCGGCGCCGCGATCACATGGGGCACACAATAATCCGCGACGAGATTGCTTCCTCAATTCGTGAGTTCCTGCCGCGGTTTCGGCATGATCACATTGCCAGCGTTACTCCAGTCATAAGAGAGCGACAGATCCGAGTCGATCTTATCGTGCCCGTTCTGCCCAGCAACGGCGAACATCCTGCTAGAGAACTCTGGTGAGGATGAGGTAAGTGATGCAAGCGAGAAGAGCCGACGCTGGTAGCGTTACGACCCAAGCCAGGACCATGTCACGCACGGTCGTCCAGCGCACGCTGTTCAGGCCTTTGAGAAGGCCGATTCCAATTATCGCTGAGCTGCTGACGTGGGTTGTAGAGACCGGCAATCCGAGAGAACTGGAGACGAGAACCAGGGACGATGTCGTCAGGTTTGCAGACAGTCCCTCCGTATGATTCATCTTCGACCAACAAAGGAAGGGCAATCTTTCTTCCGATCGCGGACCAGATCAATCCTTCTCCAGCGAAGGCGACGAAGCCGGTGCCGACGATGGCCCCGGTAAGTGCATGAGTCGTTGAGACAGGGAGACCAGTATGCGAGGCGAAAAGGACCCACGCGATCGCCCCGGTCAAGACGGCCAAAGTGACGTCCGGTTCGATTATTGTGCCGGTCTGGATGAGGCCATGGCTGAAGGTCTTGATCATCGCACTTGCAACAAAGGCAGCCAAAGCTGCGCCGACCACGGTCCAGACAGTTCCCCAGGCGATAGCCGACCGATAATCGGTGATCCCGCTGCCAACTAAGGTCGCAATCGCTTTCGAGACGTCGTTGGCTCCATTTGCAAAGGCGAGAACGAATGCGAGAGCGAAGGCGAACAGAGAGATTGCCATCGTAGCCCTTAGGAGGTGACGGATCCTCCACAAGACGAACCAGCCCCTGCCGTACAGCCGTAGCAATGGTTGCGCGTCGTGATCTGGCGCTGATTGAGATGAACCGGATCAAAGTCGCGGATATGGGCGGGCACACCAAGGTTCACCGGCAGATCGAGCATCTGGTTGAAGTCGCAGTCGTAGAGGGTGCCATCCCAGCTCACTGAGATCGTGTAGCGACACATGACGCCGGCCGCGGCAGCGGGGTTGAAGGCATTAGCCAATCGTTCCATGTACTGCTCGTAGTTGCCGCTCTCCAGGAGAAACTCAAGAAATCGGCTGATCGGCATGTTGGTGATCGTATAGAGATGGTTGAACTCGACGCCATGGTGAGCCAGGAGTTCTTTTCGAAACTGTGCTTCGATCGCCTCTTGCCTGGGAGGGAGAAAGGCTCCGACCGGATTGCAAACCAGGTTCAAGATGAGGCCGCTATCGGGACGGCCATACCCGAGTGTATTCAAGAGTTGCAGGGCCTCGACGGATTTCTCAAAGACTCCTTCACCCCGCTGCGCGTCGGTTTGACTGGCGCGATAGGAGGGGAGCGAGGCGATGATTTCCACACGATGCCCGGCGAGGAATTCTGCCAAGTCCGCTTGGGACGGGAGGAGCAAGACAGACAAGTTACATCGATCCATCACGTGGCGACCCAGTGCGCGGCTCTGTTCAACTAGCCAGCGAAAGTTGGGGTTGAGCTCCGGGGCTCCACCCGTGATATCGACGGTCGGAATATCGGTCTTCGCGAGAGCGCGGATGCACTGCTCTGCCGTTTCTCTGGACATGCGTTCGGTGCGATCCGGTCCCGCATCGACGTGACAATGCCTGCATGTCTGATTGCAGAGCTTGCCGACATTGATCTGAAAGACTGTGATCCCGGTGGCGCGAAGCGGGAGCAGGCCGATGTGATCGAGTTGCGTCTCGAAGGGGGGGCAGCTCGTTGTCCTCCCGAGCATCTTCAATTGCTCCGTTGGGGAGGCGAGGGGGTTCTGTTGTGCCAGCAGGGTCAGCGCCATAGAATTCTTTTCCATAATGCCGCGGCTCGTTTCGGAACCGATCACAGAGATCGCCTGCGTGATTCATCGGCACCAAGCATCAGCAGCAGCCTCCATCGGGGGCGCAGGTGACGGCATCACCACTGACGCTCTGGCCCGCGCGGTTGATGATCGCGAAATGAGGAGCGTAGCAGTCGGCCGCTAATACGTGTAGCGTCTTGGAACAGATCTCCACCGGTTCGCCTCGGCGATATACATGGTGATCGTCATCGGCGGTTTCAACGAAGGGTCCGGCGAGCATGGCGAAATGCCCTTGCCAGAGGCAGGGGGCGTCTGCCGGGTAGATCGCGGTCCATCGATCATCGGCCCGATCCAGCCATAGCGGGTTGGAGGACAAGATAAAGTGAGAAGTCAACGGAGCCTGGCTCAATAGGCACACAGCGTCCGGCGTGATTGGCTGGGGAATGCCTCGGAAATACGTCGTGCCCAGTTCATCGACCACTCGGCTGAACGGCCCGCGGAGTGTGGCATAACGAACGGCCGGCACCGGCGCGCTCGCGGGAAGTTTATATCCCGTCAATGTGACGGAGAAGAAGTGAATGCCGTTGATCACCTGCCAGGGCGAGGACTTGAGCAGATGAATGCCCAGGAAGCCGGCTCCCACCATCCCCGCGATATAGTCGGTGAGCGTCAGCGCCCCGGAGAGGCAGTCGCCCCACTTGTCAGCGTCATGCACCAAATACTGCGGAACGGGCTGATCGGCCACGATGTCGGAAATCGTAAATCGTCCACTCGGTTTGGCGACGCGAAACATTTCCCTGAAGACCTTCCGTTTATCCGGCGCCAGGTTGATCACGCAGTTAGAGATGATCAGATCGATGCTGCCGTCGATCACCGGTATCGCGTCCGCCATCCCTTTGCGAAACTCGACGTTGGAAGAGGCGTATCCAAGATTGGCGGCTACGATGGGGGCATGCTTTCGGGCGATGGCCAGCATCGTGTCAGTCATGTCGATCCCGATGACGTGACCAGTGGGGCCGACGAGCCGTGAGGCTTCGAAACAATCGATGCCGCCACCTGAACCGATATCCAGCACGGTTTCCCCGTGGGAGACAGTGTTTAACCCGGCTGGCGTCCCACAACCATACGAAATCTTGAGGACTTCTTCCGGGATGAAGGACTGGAGATCGGTCATGTCGTAACTCGTCGGGGAACACATCTGCTCGCCCGTGGACGCAGCCCGAGCATAGCGATCGCTGACCTTTTGGGTAATCTCATCTATCGGCATAGCGTCCTCACAGGCGAATGAAAATATGCAGGTCTGTCCATGTATCAACTTATGACGACTTCCGTCAACTCTGGTTTTTCCATATCTTGCAGGAATACGGAAAGCCGGTGGTGAGTCGCGTAGGCTTGCACAAACTAAGAAGGGGAACAGGAAGCCGCGATATCCGACGGCTCCCTGGAAGGGTTGCTTACATCCGTCCCCGTTTCTCGAAGTACTCATCGTGACGATGGACGAAATTCTTCTGCGCCAGCGGCATGTGGCAGGCGCGACACTTCGTGAAGTCTTCCCATCAGGGGTTTGCTGGTCGCGTCATAGACGGCGTGGATCCAGTCACCGTTCTTCAGCTTGTCCTGGAGCTTATTGCCCCACCTCTGATCCTTGCCCATCATAAACACCTTGGCCAGATCGCCTTTGATACGCTTGCCCGTCCATGCCGGTCATGAGCTTGTCACCATGATCAGCCTTGGCCTTGTAAATTTCCATCACAATGACCGTGCCGTTCGGGAACGACTGGCCGGCTGAGGTCCGGGAGCCGGTCGGATTTTGTAGATGTCACGCATTTGCTTGGCTTCGTCCTTTGGAATATCCACCAGGAACTTGGGCCAGGACCTATAATCGGCGGGCAGGGGCAGCGTGACATCAAGGCCGATGTCGATGCGACCGACGCCATAGCCAACCATACACCGAGATATTGATTGCGAGCACGGCCGTGCCAAGCATAAGTTGACCTTCACGAGTCAGGTCATCGGGATACAGAGCCGGCAACAAGTAGTAGGCGACAAAATCTGAGCGGTAGCCGGTTTCGCCTGCTTGTTCGCGCAACCAGTTCTTAAGTGGAGTCAATGGGCATACCCACCCGCTGAACTCATCGGTTGCGCCCCATACAGCAGCCGGCAGGTGCAGCCACGCAGTCCAACGCCACTTCAGCACAAGCAGCCCGCCAAAGACCACGAAGAGGACAAAGCCGGCATGTATGCACAGGATCAGGTCGGCAAGCCACGAGTACCACATCACGTCAGAAGAGTCGGGGAGGATCAAGGAGATCGGCTGGTTGAGGATAGACGAGTGTGTCTCCGTCGATGACCGCGAACGGCGTCAGCCGATGTTCGTCTGCCTTGACCTGCGAGAGGATATGCCTGACCTCCCAGCCGCGCGCGACCAGCGCATCGGCGATCAGCGAACGGTGGCATCGCCAAGGGACAGCCTCGGCGCACATGATCGCCGTCCTCTTGCCCGTGCCATACGCCATAAGCTCTTCAAGAGCTCTCTGGAATTCCTCCGTCTGCATATAGTCGGCGTACCCGCGAAAACTGGCGTTGCGCCATCCGCTGTTGATCGAGTCCTTCCGAGCCTTTCGAAGACCCCCAAGCGTCGGCATGTGGAGTGAGACGAAGCCGGCTTCTTTCATGCTCTCGGCCAACGTACCCGTATTGAATTGCGGATTGTGTTGTGAGCGTGGAATCGTTCGGATATCCACGAGGAGCCGGATCTCATGCGTGCGCAAGAAATTGGTGAACTCACCGATCGGTCTCGTCGAATGGCCGACGGTCCAGATTGTCGGTCGTCGAGGCATGGAGCAGTGTGGCATAGCGAGCAGCGAATCGCCACGGGCCGGCAGGTGAGAGGATCAATCCGGTGGCAGTTTTTCAGAATCGATTTCGAGAAGCCGCAGCCGGCCGTTGGCAATGTGCTCGGTTTTGTAGAGGCGATCGCCCAGCTGCATGGTCCCGACAAGGAGATTGGCGTTGGCGACAAAGGTAAAGTCTCCCCTCGAAGGTGGCTTGAACGTACCACGGATGATGGCGCTATCGTTGATGCGGGAAATCGTCGACGTGATATCTATCTCGTGTCGGACCCCATCAAATAGTTCAACGGTTATCCGGGGATGGGGCCTGGCCCCGGCATCCTTCAATATCTGAAGCAGTGGGAGGTCGAGGGCGATCTCCCGATCGCGGAGCACCCAAGGTCTTCGCGGCGTCGCAGGCTGATCGGCGGCGGGAGGAGTAAGGACTGTCTGCCACAAGCTCTTCGGTGTCGGGCGCTCATCGGCCCACACAGGAAATGAAAACAAACAACCGAGTAGTCCGACAAGAAGCAGGCGTCGGAATGGTAAGCGGTCTGACCTGTGCCACGCGAAAGCCATCAGAGGTTGCTAGCCTGCTGAGCCCATATCGTCAGCTCTCCCGCATCTTCCAGGATGTCCACCGGGACTTCGTAATAGGTGTTGAGGGTTTGTTTGGCGTTGGGTCTGAATGGTTTCATCTCGCGCTCGCGATACCGTGGCGCCGTGGTCGCATTCGTCTTGAAATAGAGCCGGCCCTTATGGAGGATGCCGAAGAACACCCTACCACAGTAGCGCCCGTATCCACCGAACATTACACGGCAGGTCACGCCGTGCAGATCGCTGAGTTGATCCAGGACGAAGTCCTTGAATCCATCGTGCTTCGGCGCCACGGTAGTCTCACAGAGGTTTGCGTGCCACGACCATTCGGACGGCGAGGGGGAAGGTAATTCTGTTGCCACGCTGGTATTGGGTCGCAGCCTGGGTGATGAGGCGCCGCACCTCTTGTATTTGGGGCGTCGAAAGTTTTGCCATGAGATTCTGTATCGGTGCCGCGATTTCCATGAGGCTCGTGTAATACTCATCGGCTGATGCATACGACCATTCCGCGAGAAATTCCTGGTCAATCACATCGACCAATCCGGCCTGTTGTAGCATGCCGGCGAGCTCGCCCGGCCTGGCCAGCCGAAAGATGCCGGGGGCAGTGGGGTCTGGTGGCGGCAGTTCAATCACGCTCTTGATCGCCTCCATCGAGAGGCCGATCGAGGGATTCTTCTCGGGCGAAGACCAGACAGCCGCCGCGACCCACCCTCCGGGCCTCAGCACGCGCGCAATCTCAGCGGCAGCCTTCGGAATCTCCGGCAAAAACATCAGGCAGAAGCGGCTCGTGACGGCATCGAACGAGTTGGCGTCAAATGGAAGTGCGGTCACGTCGCTCGTGCGGAACGTCACGTTCGCGAGGCCCAACGCCGTGGCTTTGCGTCGCGCGACGGCGAGCATCTGCTCGGCGAGATCCAGTCCGATCACGCCTCCATTCGGCCCAACGATTTGAGCGCCAAGGAGCGCGGGATAGCCGGTGCCCGAACCGAGATCGAGCACACGCATGCCCGCCCGCAGTCGGGAATCGGCCACGAGCCGGTGATTCAGAAACGCCATCTGCTCGTCGAAGAATCGATCCCACTTCTCCCAGCCCCCGGCGACTCGGTTCCAATCCTGCCGTTGACTGTCGATGGTCTGTTCAGGTGTCTGTTGCGTCATGTCTTTCCTTTCCACCCGGCGTTCCACGCCGGCTCACCAAGATATCCCCGCGTGGGCCGGAAGGTGCGATTATCGTGGAGTCTCTTGCGGCACGCTACTTGATCGTCTGCAATGTGCTGCGCAGTTCCTTCAACTCGGCGCTCAAGAGATCAAGATGCAGGTCGCGATGCGGCTGATCGCCCTTGAATTTCCAGAGCCGCTTGAAGATGGCCGTCAATTCCTTCTTATGCGTCACGGCGAGGTCGTAGGCCGGCATCTTGGCCTGCGCCGCCGTCACACCGCAGAACGCATCACTGAGCGCATGGAACTGATTGTGCAAATCATCGAAGGCGGGATCGACACCTTTTCCGCCCGTGGCCTTGCTCGCCGTGGCTTCCATCATATTGGTGAGGTTGATCATCGTCTCGACGCCGCTGGCGCCTTTGGCTTGTGTCGTGTAGTCGCCTGCTCGGGGATAGAACAGATAGCTGCAGCCGCTGAGTCCGATCAGCAACACCGAAAGAGCAAAACATCCAATCATGCGTTGCATAGGAACCTCCTCTTATCGTGAACGCCGATTCCTCAAATAGTTCTTCCGGGGCTTCCAAGACTGTTAGACCGTGACGGTCACGGTCTTGATCGCCGCTTTCACTTTGGCAGCCATCTCCGGAGGCAGTGAGTCCATCTTATGGCACTGTTTCGCGTGCATGGCCCCTAACTGCAATACCTCTGCTTCCGTCTCGGCCCGCACCTGGAATGCGCAGCCGGCTTTGGCGTCCACATCCAGACATCCCAGTTGCTTATATTGTTTGGTCGCCATGATCTTCTCCTCCTTTATGATTTGGGGTGGGCGATACCTTTTCTACTTCACACGGGCGAATTCTAACCGATGCGGCAGTTCCTTTCCATCCTTGTTGAGAACCCCTTCCTGGGAGAAGTAATCCTGACCCTGGAAGCTGCGGATCGGCCAGGCCGCCATCGATCATTCCGAAAATAAACTGGCGAAGCGCGGGGAGTGCCAGGCCTGGTTTGGGCGAGGACGGAAAAACTTCGAACCGACGAAGGTGGTGCAGCACCGGTTCATCACTTTCAGGAACAGTTGGCGCTTATCGCCTGTGCCAGAAGACCTGCATGGCTTTCTCGATGGCGTTGTCCGGATCGAATTCTTTCGGGCGGGGCATGTAAGGGAATGGGGAACGTAGTCTACGTAGTTCTATGTCCTTCTTTTGGATTCTAGACAATAACGATAACGATGTATTACAACGTCTGTACCGCCGGGGTGCCGACAATTCGGAACTCGGGGACGACACAGGTCTTCGTGATGGTGGACAGGATTCAATGGCGCGGATCGTTGAATACATTCGGTCATATAGCAAGGCATTGCTGCGGAAAATGGGCGTGCCTGTTGCGGAGCCCCCTCGTCATGAAACCGTACGGCGGGGTGTCCGGCCTCTTCGGGCCGAACGTCGGCGGGAAACACGAAGCCCGAGGATTAGTTCCTGCACCTATGGCTTGATGCGCTCGGTGGATCGCGATGGCCCGATCCTCGAAGAGGGACATGGCACGGCGGTTAACGCTAGTCCAACCGGAATGCGACTCCTGCTCGGCGTCGCTCCGTCCAAAGGGCAACTTTTAGAAATTCAAACCGGCCATTCGACGCTCGGGCGTGCGATCTGTCTCGTAGAAGTCTGTTGGACGAAACCGCTGCGAGAAGATGCGCAAGGAGCGCTGTACCTCGTCGGCTGTCGCCTGAACTTCGGCACCATGCACGGTGAGGCCATTTAGCCCGCTAAGGCGACACGCGAGGGAAGGGATGCAAGACAAGCAGCGGATCCTCGAGCACATCCGCCAAGCCTTTTGTGACACCGAGCGTCCCGGTGACGCCTTTCTGCAGGGAAGCCATGAGGGTTGTGAGCCGGGTGAATCGGTCGCGCCATTCATCGGCGTCGTCGATTGGTCGCAACCGGACCCCGCAATTCTTGACGCCAGCTATGACGCACTCAGTTTCTTTTCCGAAGGAGGCTTTCGGTATTTCCTTCCTGCCTATCTGATCGCCGATCTCCAAGACCGGTTACAGACTGCCGATCCGGTGTTCCACCTCACGAATGGCTTTTCCGACAAGGTTGTTAAGATTCCCGCGGGACAACGGATCTATGAGAAGACGATCGGCAAGTCGGCGTTCGTCAATCCACGCCGATACGGGGCCATGACCTGGCACGATCATGTGCGCGGTCGGCTCTCCGCCTTCACGAGGGAGGAGGCCCGCGCCATTGTGGCCTACCTGGAATACAAGCGGGACACGGATCCTCACGGGCTCAACGCAGAAGAAATCAATGCCGCACTCGACACCTTCTGGCGAGACCGAGCCGCGAACGGACCCACGCATCACGCAGTCCGACAGCATCTCACCGAAGAGGCCGAATACCTGAGAGATATCGGGGGTGGGAAGAGTGGATAGGGTAGGGGGCGGGGCCGAGCCAGTTGCCTGAGATGTGTGTCAAGCGGGGTCTGACCCTCGTGGAAGAAGTGACTTGTTCTCAAAGATATTGAGCGGGTATAAAGATCCTCCAGCCATCATCGATATTTCTTTTGCAAAAGGGGTGACGCAATGGCCACAGGTCGATTGACCCCGGCGAAGATCATGCAACTCGGCACGGGATTTTGGGGATCGAAGACCCTGCTCAGTGCCATTGAACTTGGCGTATTCACCGATCTGGCGAAAGGCCCGCTCGATGCGGCGGCCTTGACCAAGCGGCTCCAGCTCCATCCCCGCAGCGCGCGGGATTTCTTCGATGCGTTGGTTGCGCTCGGCATGCTCAAGCGGACCGGCCAGCGCTATGCCAATACCGCCGAGACGGCGCTGTTTCTCGACCGAGCCAAGTCCTCGTATGTCGGCGGCATACTCGAAATGGCCAACGCGCGGCTCTATCGATTCTGGGGCTCGCTCACCGAAGGCCTCCGCACCGGCAAGCCGCAGAACGAGGCCAAGACCGGCGAGGACTTCTTCGGCACATTGTATGCCGATCCGCAACGGCTGGAAGGTTTTCTCAAGGCCATGACCGGTCTCAGCATGGGGTCGGCGCAGGTCATTGCGAAGAAGTTTCCGTGGAAGAAGTACAAGACGTTTGTGGACGTCGGCTGCGCCCAAGGTGGCGTGGCGGGCGAGATCGCGCTGGCGCACAAGCACCTCACGGGCCTCGGTATGGATCTACCGGTGGTCCGGCCGGTGTTCGAGGCCTACGCGCAGGCGAGGGGGGTTGCGCAGCGGCTGCACTTTCACCCGGGAGATTTCTTCAAAGACCCCCTACCGACGTCCGACGTGATCATCATGGGGCATATTCTTCACGACTGGAATCTGGAGGAGAAGATGATGCTCCTGCGCAAAGCCTACGACGCGTTACCAGCAAACGGCGCATTGATCGTGCATGAAGCACTGATCGACGACGCGCGCAAGCAGACCGCGTTTGGACTGCTCATGAGCCTCAACATGCTCATTGAAACCCATGGCGGATTCGACTTCACCGGTGCAGACTGCCGCAAATGGATGAAAAACGCCGGGTTCAAGCGCACGCGCGTAGAGCGTTTGGCTGGACCAGACGGCATGGTCGTGGGGTTTAAGCAAGGGTAGATTGGGAGCAGTCAGGTGCCCTTCTTGCTCGCAGAGCCCCCACGGTGAAGCTGTGGTCGCTCGATGCGCGCAGTAAAGGGCAACCTCGACCGCTCCCTTTAGTAGATATTTTGAGCAGGGAAAGAATTTCCCTTGACGCGCGCATTCGAGGATCTACTGGGCCGTCTACGTTCCGGGTGGCGGACCTTTTCAGCATCCTGTTAGAATCTCCCGCCATGCCGGTCCACACGTTTGCCGCACAAGTTGAGTCGGTCAAGAATCTCACCCACGACGTCCGCCAGCTCGACCTGCGGTTGATCGAGCCGAAGACGATCACGTTCAAGTCAGGCCAATTCATCTCGTTCGAGATGCCGCATCCGCAGACCGGCCGTCTCGTGACGCGGCCCTACTCCATTGCCTCGCAGCCTACCCGTTCGGACGTCGTCACGCTGCTGTTCAACCTCGTGCCGGGCGGATCGGGCTCCGGCTTTCTGTTCAATCTTAAGGCAGGAGAGAAGACACACTTCAAAGGACCGGCGGGGAATTTCTATCTGCGTGACGATCCGAATCGCGAACTGCTGTTCATCGCCAGCGGCACCGGCATCGCGCCGATTCGGTCCATGCTGCTGGCGAACGCGGAACGTCCCGATGCGAGACCGGCAACCTTGTTCTGGGGACTGCGCGGCCAGCGGGATCTGTATTATCAAGAGGAGCTGGCCGAATTGACCAGGGGAACGCCGACCCTCACAGCCATCACGACGCTGTCCCGCCCCGAGCCCGGCTGGTCCGGCTCATCCGGCCGCGTCTTGCGGCTGATCGAGGAGCGGATCGCCTCGGTCAAGAATCTCGCCGTCTATGTCTGCGGGAACAGTGCCATGATCGCGGACGCCATATCGTTGCTCCAGAAAAAAGGCCTCTGTCCCATCTACCGCGAAAAATACTACGACGATACAGGTTCACCGGAGGATTAATGTGATGCCATGAATCGACTGATAGACAAAGTGGCGATTGTGACTGGCAGCAGCAGCGGAATCGGCAAGGCGATCGCGCTGCGGTTCGCAGCCGAAGGGGCGAAAGTCGTCGCCACGGCGAGGCGGATCGCGCTCTGCGAGCAGACCGTCGCACAGATCACAAAGGACGGCGGCAAGGCCTGGGCCATGCAAACCGACGTGGCCGATGAACGTCAGGTGGAACGACTGATCGAGGAGACGGTCACGCGCTATGGGCGGCTGGACATTCTCGTGAACAACGCAGGAATCATTGGGGGCGGGCGGTTAGCCGAGACAACGACGAAGGCGTTCGATGAGGTGATGAACGTGAATCTGCGCGGCACGTTTTTCTGTTGCCGGGCCGGATTTAAGCAAATGAAGAAGCAAGGCGGGGGGGTCATCATTAACATGTCGAGCGTCGCCGGTGTGCAGGCCTGGGCGAGCACGGGCACATACAGCGCGTCGAAGCACGGCATCATGGCGTTGACGAAATCACTGGCCGACGAAGGTCGCCCGCATCACATTAGAGTGAGCGCCATTTGTCCAGGCGGCGTGGCCGACGATCTCGTCGATGCCTCGCCGGAAGAAATCCTCCGCAGCGAGAAGATCGATCCGTTTGACGTGGCCGACACGGCGCTCTTTCTGGCGACGCTGGGCAAGCATTCCGTGGTGCATCAGATCGTCATCGATCGGTTAGGGGCTGATTGGTGAAGGAGGAGCGAGGGTGGTCTGTTGGTCTCCTGTGCTCGCGCAACGCGCGGTAAGAGACCAATCAGGCCACCATGATAAGGGGAGTCAAGAAGAGAGGTTCCACGATGAAACGGTGGTCCCTCGATGCGCGCAGTGAAGATTGCGATCATCTGGATACGGAGGAGGGCAGGCGATGGCGTGGGGACCGGATACTAATACAGCAGATGAACTGGAAAAGCTGGCGGCCGTGCGGGGCTACCTTCAGGAACAATTTCCAGGCGCCTCGATTCGTGATTCGTACGATGGCGGCAGAATGGCGCAGGTGTTTCGGATCGAAACCGACGACGTCGGCGGGCTACGTGATGCGGTAGTCTCAACCGAATTTCTCGAAGAATATCCGCCTGGCAAAATGGGAAAGGCTTTGACCGGCTTGCGGGTCGCGGAACATCTCCGCTCAGCGAAGGGCAAGGAGGTGCTGGTCACAAGTTGGGGCGTGGAAGAAAGGGAGGATTGATAGCGAGGCGGCTGGCATGGTCTCTGTGCTCGCAGAGCCCCCACGGTAAAGCGGTGGTCGTTCGATGCGCGCAATAGAGACCACACCAGCCGCCTTGCTGAATACAGGTGAGAGGATAGCCCTCATTGGTCGCGCGCAGTTGCGAGTCAGCCACGTCGCCCCAGATTTATAGAGTGTGGGCGGGGACAGACGGCTTTGTGTTCCTTTGGCTGGATATGCTGCGGGCTGATAGCCGGATAGACTGCAGGATTCGCAGTCTATCCTGGCAGGTGGGACAGGACAACATCTTGAGTAAGTGTTGGATTTGCAAGTAGACTCGCCTTTCAGTGGAGTACTGAGGCTACCGTGCTATGCTGCACAAGTAGTCCGTAGCAGACTTATTAGTTAGGCATCATGCACACCATCCATGCAAACTCGCGTGCCGTTTGATCCAAGTTACACCGCACTCGTCGGCACCGCGGTGTACGTTTTCGCATACTACGAATGGGCGGTGATCTATCTCATCCAGCAATTCAAGCCCGGCTTCGTCGCTCATTACTGCCGTGGAGCGCCAATGACATCCGGGCAAGTGAAGCGAGAACTCGAAGCAATACTGAATGACACAGCAACGGTCTATGCAAAAGTATCGCGCGCCGAACTGGAAGTCTGCTGCAACCGGTTCGCATCGCTGATCGATAAGCGCAACGCCCTTATCCACGCACACCCGATCACCGATACTGACGGTTCACAGATCCTCAACTATCAGGCCAAAGTTGATAGGCCGCTCCCAGACATGAAATGGCCCATGTCCACTGTGAGCCAGGTACTTCAAGAGTTCGATGCTGCGGCTTGCGATGCCAATGCGCTACTACATCGCCTCCTGTAGCAAGTGGCCAAGCGATGCCTAACCCTTCCATCGAGCGGACGTCTTCCAGCCGACTTCGCCCGCTTCCAGCCGCCGCTCCTGTCAAACGTTAGGGAGAAAAACAGGGACACGCTCCATTGTCGATGGTGCGAAGCAGTTGTGAAGTATGTAGGACAATAACTACCAGAGCAACTCACTGAACGTGGCGAAGCGTTAAGGCGACAGGCTTGTAAGCGGCCTGTCGCCTTTCTATTTTTTGTTAGTTGAAGACTTACTGGCAGGGATGGCATGGCCCTGAAGTGTAATTCGCCGGAGGAACGGGGTGCCCATCGAGACTGGCCAGGAGTCTGTTCGGCATTACCTTCGTAACGAGGCGAAGGAGGTGCGGCCAGATGCGAGGCCGCAGGCCTGGAAAAACCGGGGGCGTATTCGCTGGAATACGTTGAGGATTTTTTCGTGCCGAGAACGACGCAGATGGCCGCGGATCGTTCGCGCAGTAGAAAGGTCAATGTCGGACAGGCTCTTAGGAAGGAAAGCGGAAACTGACTGAGTCTAGCCCGCATTGTTCATAACGGTTCGTCGCGAAATCGCTGAGCCGTGTCGCGAGACCGGCGCATGGAGCCCTGAGGACCCGATGCGTACTATCACCTTCAACAATTAATTTACCTGGAATTTGGTAAACACAATTTATTGAGGTAAA
>JBKJZK010000141.1:0-7309 GCA_046715215.1 Nitrospiraceae bacterium | reverse complement strand
GCCCCCAACTGAGCCCAGGTGACAGGACCAAGCTGATCCAGACGGCATAGCCAAATGCGCGCCACCATCCATTTGCTGCGAGACCCTGCTCCATAACGTCCCCTTTGATCGACAAGGAGTATCTGTCCATACTATAATGATTTTATGCGGATCTGTCATGGACTAAGTGCAATGAGACGTCAGGGCTATAGGGTCAGGCAAACCATTCTGCCGGTCTCAGTGCTTCACGCTGCGCTGTCTGTGCTGGTGCTGCTCCTGTTCACGCTCCCGTCGTTGATCTCGCACGTGTGGGGACCATCGATCTCGAGTGTTCGTTCATTCGATGGAGGGGTCGCGCCACTGTTCAGGTCGCCCGGCCTAGGAAGTCTCTATATCGACAATCAGGGCACGCAGGGATTTCTGTACAATCCCGGGAACAATTTCCAATCGTTTAGCTTTCGGAATCCTACAACCGGTCAGGCCTGGAGCGGGGCTGTCACCACGCTCGGGCCGCAACGTTCGATTGGAATAATCCAAGGCGTCAACCAGATCGGCTCAGCAGTTGTCCTTCCCGGTCCTCCCCGCCAAACCGCCCCGTTGCCATCGATCCAATCCAGCATTCTTGACGAGATCCCCTAAAACAGGATGCTGAAAAATTCGCTTTTCTCACCCTCCCAGCCCTAGCGCGCCGAGACGCGCCTTGTCCCGTGCATCGCTCTCAAGAACCGTGAAAGGTGAAACGTGAAACGTAGGATTGCCGAGTGCTCTTCCTCCGAAACCTTTTACGTTTAACGATTCACGTCTCACGGATCAAGGAGCATTTGCCAGTTGCCAGGTGAGGGCAAGGACATACCGAGCCACGGTTTGCAAAATTTCCGGATTGATCGTGTCGGCGGTATCGGTGGGCTTATGAAAGTGTGGGTGGATGCCGCCGCTGACGATGGTGACGGTCGGGACACCTGCCTCTTTGAAGGGCACGTGATCGCCGCCTGGAAAGAAACCGAAGAGGTCGAGCTTCTCGGTAAGACCAACTGTCTGTCCCGCTTCGAGCGCCACACTCTTCTCGAATCCCGTCACACCGATCGTCAGCCGTCCATTTCCGATTCCCGCATGGTCGATGTTGATCATAGCTTTGGTCGAGCTGATCGGCGCGACCGGCCGTTTAAGATAGAGTCGAGATCCGACGAGTCCCTGTTCCTCTCCGCTAAACGAGACGAATAAGACGGTCCGTTGGCCTCTTGCGCGAGTCTTGGCCATTGCGCGGGCGACTTCCAACATCACTGCCGTGCCGGAGGCGTTATCGTCGGCACCGGGAAATAGCAAGCCACCCTGTCGTCCGAAGTGGTCACGATGCGCGCCGATCACGAGGATCTCCTGTGTCTTCTGCGGATCGTTCCCAGGTAAGAAGGCGAGCACATTCATGAGGACGCCTTCCTCTGGGCGAGTCTGCCAATCCAGAGAGCCATAACGGCCAGTACTGACCGATCGTGTGGCGGGGGAGCGATTGAGTTTCTCTTGTAATTCATGCAGCCGACTTGGTTGTGCTTGATCGGGAGCGGCGAGGATCTGCTCTGCCAGAGCGGTACTGATCCAGGCTCCTGGGAGTGTTTCTGAAGAGGGGGAGAGTCCATAAAAGGCACTGGGTTCTCCAGTGACGCCGCGGCGGGCCTCATAGGGGCTGAGCACTGGCCCTGTGCCCGTGAGATAGCCGAGAGCGCCTTTCTGGCGTGCGAATCGTACCTTGTCTGCGTGGCTGACGGTTTTCTCGTAGTGAGTGGGCTTACCACGGAGAAACAGGACAATGGCGTTGGTGGTATCGACTCCGGCGTAGTCGTCGATGCCTTGCGCCGCGTCTACGATTCCGTAGCCGACAAACACAATCGGCCCGCGAACCTCAGCTGAGGGTGAATCAAGGATGGGGAGATAGTCTGTCCCGATCTGCGAGGTGAGCGAGTCACTGGCTGTTGAAATGCGGAGCAAGGGGTCCGGTGCAATGTTCGGCACCGAAACCACTGTGGGCATCAATCCGGTCGCGCACCCACGGCTGCCCTGCTTCATAGGACTGCTTGGATCGAAGGGAGCGCCCGCCAATGAAAGGCCGGAAGCAATAAATCGATCAGCGATCCACTTCGCTGAGCTGGCATCGTCCGCTGTTCCTGTTTGGCGACCGTTGAATAAAGGACCGCTGAGGGCAGTCACGTCGGCGAGCATGCGTTCGCTTGACAGGCTGTCGAGCGCTCGAAGCCATGCGCGACGGTCTTCCTCCGATTGCGCGAAGCCCTGGGCCCCCAGGGGGAGCAGAACGAGGATGATTCCTAGAAGAGTGACCACTACAAGGGAGGGAGAGCAGCTGCGCGTCGAGCCGTTCATGCAGTGAGCCTTTCGAGGTAGCGCAGAACTAGCATAGGCTGACAGGTCCGTTGCAGCACGGTTGCGGGCCAAGGTACTATGACAGATCGTAAGGATGGAGAGCGATGACAGATTCCACCACACAAGCGGACCGTTTTTCGAATCGGCTCATCACAGAAGCCAGCCCCTATCTTCGACAGCATGCGGAGAATCCAGTGGAGTGGTATCCCTGGGGCGAAGAAGCCTTGGCGCGGGCGAAAGCAGAGGACAAGCCGATTCTGTTGTCGATCGGCTACTCGGCCTGCCACTGGTGCCATGTCATGGCGCATGAATGTTTCGAAAATGTCGAGATTGCCGGGCTCATGAACCAGGACTTCATCAACGTGAAGGTCGATCGGGAAGAGCGCCCGGACCTGGACGATATCTACCAAAAGTCCGCCCAGGTGTTTCTGGGACGGGGCGGCGGGTGGCCCCTGACGATGTTTCTGACGCCTGACCAAGAACCATTTTACGGAGGGACGTATTTCCCGCCGGCGCCCCGCCACAACCTGCCGGGATTTCCCGAGGTCTTGCGAGGTGTCGTCGAGGCGTATCGGAATCATCAAGATGATGTCCGCAAGAATGTGGAGAAGGTGAAAACCGGATTGCTGCGAGTCGGAACGCCGCAGCCGTCGGACGATCCCTTGACGGATCGTTTGCTCGACGAGGCGGCCAGGAACCTAGGGCAGTTTTTCGATCCGGTCCACGGCGGATTCGGTGAGGGACCGAAATTTCCGACGATCCCCCCGCTCAATCTGTTGCTGCGCCAGACGGCCAGGACGAAAGAGGTTTCCCATCAAGAGCAGGTGCTCGTACAGCTCAATACCATGGCAGCCGGAGGGATCTACGATCATCTCGGCGGCGGGTTCCACCGCTATTCGGTGGACGGCCAGTGGTTGGTTCCCCATTTCGAGAAGATGCTCTACGACAACGCGCAATTGGTGCGGATCTACCTCGATGGATGGCGTCTTACCAAAGAGAATCGGTTTCGTGAAGTCGTGGAAGAGACGTTGGAGTATATTCGTCGTGAACTCACGCATCCGGCCGGCGCGTTCTTTGCTGCGCAGGATGCCGACAGCGGGGGGCATGAAGGAACCTACTTCGTCTGGGAGCCGGGAGAGATAGCCGAGGTGCTGGGCGCTGAAATGGCTGAGGAGTTCTGCCGGCACTATGGGGTGACGGAGAGCGGCAATTTTGAAGGCAAGAACGTGTTGAATCGGCTCGGTGGGGTTCAGCTCGCGCCCGAAGCGCAAGAGGAGGTGGAGTCCTTGTTGCGGTCTGCCAGGATGAAGTTGTTCGCAGCACGAGAGCAACGGATGAAGCCGCAGCGGGATGACAACATTCTCACGAGTTGGAATGGGATGATGGTGTCCGCCTATCTCGACGCCTATCACGCGTTCGGGGTTCCCGCGTATCTGGCGGCAGCGGAACGGGCGCTCACATTCCTGCTGGACTATGCGGTCGAGAACGGGCGAGTCTATCGTACGATCAGGGCGGGCAAGGGGCGCTTGAACGGTTATCTGGACGATGCAGCATGTCTCGCCGCCGCATTGCTGGACGCGTTTGAGGCGACGTCGCATCGGTGGTATCTGGATCAAGCCCGCGAGGTGGCGGACAATTTGCTGGAGCAATATTGGGATGAGGCTGCGGGCGGGTGTTTTTATACCAGCCGCGACCACGAACCCCTCCTCCATCGCATGAAGTCTGGTACCGATAGTGCGATTCCATCCGGTAATGCCATTGTCGCCTTGGTCTTGTTGAGGCTGTTCTCTTTCACAAGAGAGCAGCGGTATCATGACCGGGCCGAGCACCTGTTCCGTGTGTTCCGAAGTGTGATGGAGCACAACGCCTATGGCTCATCGGCCATGCTCTGTGCGCTGGATTGGTACCTGACGACGCCACAAGAGGTTGTTGTTGTCGGGACTCGTGGCGATGCGACGACCGAGGCGTTGCTCGCAACAGTCCATCGACGCTATCTGCCGAATCGTGCGGTGCTGGTGGTCGGAGCCTCTCGTCGTGCCGGGGAATCCGACTTGGCGTTCGCCGCAGGAAAGACGAGTGTGAACGGGCAGCCAACGGCGTATGTCTGTCAACGTCAGACCTGTTCGCCTCCGGTGACGGAAAGTCACCAATTGGACCAGTTATTATAGGGAGGGTGCCATGGGCGTAGGCGACTCAGGCAAAGGATTGTACGATCACCTCTACCGCCGATTTTTCGAGAATCGAGCGTCGCACCAAGGCTATGAGTTTCAACATGCGCCCGGTGGAAGCGCTCCACTACCTGTCGTCACGTTTCGGGATCGCCTTCGATGGTGGACCTGGGGCCGGTGGCAACGGCGGAAGGCCATCTTGGCGGCGCGCGACCGGTTCCAGCAAGATATCCTCGATATCAAGAAGCAGCCATTGAAGTAAGAAGATTGAAGAGGGTAGCCGTGAGAGCATGGCACACGCTGCGAATCCAACGGAATACCATTTTCAGCAAGGACTTTATCGAAACCTTCTTTGACGGGCAGCTCTGAAGATCAGTCGCTGGCGATCGGTCAAGTTGGGCTCCTGGTTGTCGGAGAAACCGCGCTTAATTTTGATAGCTTACACGCCATTCCGCTTTTTTCTCAGCGTCCGCTTTCTGCCCCCGCTGCCTATTAGCCCGCATTGTTCATAACGGTTCATCGCGAAACCGTGCTAACCGGCCAGGCCATGGGCGCGAGGCTAGTGGCTAGAGGCGAGAGGGAAGAGCCGTGCTTTCGACGGGAAGTCTTCACCCCTAGCCTCCGGCCATGTGCCTCTCGTCCGAACATTGGCGATTGCAGCAGAAGCGCTCATGAATAATGCGGGCTAGTGTTCTGGTGGCAAGGCCATTCGATCATGCTTCTGTGAGCGGGAACGGCTGGCCAAACTTGCCGGGGAAGAGAGAGGGGCCTCTCGGGATGGCCTGAAGTTTTTCGGATAACACACGCAAGTCATCGGCTGACAGATTGGCCATCGGAATGTGCAAGGGATCTTTACTATCAACAATGCGAAACCATGGAGCCGTTCCCATCGCATAAGGAAGATAAAAACGCAAATTCGTTGCCTGGGAGAGCTTACGAAAACGGCTTTCGCTTATCCCCAATTCCTCCACCGGTTGGAAAAGGTCCCAAATGGGCATATACCATGGCCAGAGTCGCGTGAAGTTAAAGAGGGTGTCCGTTTCCTCGCGAAAGCCTGCAGATTTTGCCCCTGAGTGAATCAATCGGGCGCATAGCACGAGAGGTTTTCGTTTCCCCCGTAGCCGTTTAATCAGAAAGTCGACAGACTCATCCGTGATAGCGGCATCCGCTGCACAGGCCACTGCTGCAGTTTCGGTTTCGAACAGATAGCAGTTCCAGAAGGTTGTGAGCGAAGAGGGCATTTCCGCGTAAAAGGGAAACGCGGTCGCACGGATGTCGCCGATGGTGATCGTCTCACCGTGCTTCAGGCGGATGACCTTCCGTCTTCGACCTAACACGCTCCGGATGAGAGCTGGTAGATCGACCTCCCACATGTGATCCGGGTGACAGTCCGGCACAACAATAGGGATATCCTCGGGCAACATCATGAGCACTCCCAAGTTGCAATGATCAATGTCCTGGTGGGTCACAAAGACAGCATCCAACGGCGGGAGTTGTGCTGGTGACAGCTGGGCCAGCTGAGGGCCGTATGGGTCAAAGAAAAAACGATCCCCGAAGGTGTCTGAAAAAGACGATTCCAAATCCCTTTCTGTCCACTTCATATGCGGTCGAAGAAAGGGATCAACGCAAACCGATGATCGTGAGGTTTGAAAGAGCACACAGGCGTGTCCCAACCAAGTGAGGCGATCCTTTGTCCCCTCTAACAGGCCTTGAGGGACAATCTGCACCGCTGGGTCGATCGTTTCAATCAATTCGAGGTTCCGGAGGCCGTCCATCACCGGTGAAAGATTCACGGCGCACTCCTTCAGCATTCGCGACAGCGCCTCTTCCGAGACTCCCTGTGCGAGCTTTGAAATGATGTGGGAAATCTCCGGCGTGTAGCGTCCTGCGGGGATACCAGGACTCTCGCTACGACGGTGGAGACCATCCAGGAAGTTGATCCTCAAGCGGTCCTTGTTAAATGCGATTCTGTCCCGAGCGCTGGGAATTTCCGTAACACAGGGTTCTCCGCTGCTGTCGATCTTCACCAGTTCCGAGTACGGCAATTGCGCGAGGAGTGTTTCAAGGCGGGAACGTGCTTCCGATCGAGAGTAACTTTTTCGAAGGTTCTCGAACAGGCCGTTAAGATACGCGACCATCCCCTCGACATACTTCACGCGTCTCGGATCGAACTGGCTGTTTTGAGGGGTGAGCGGAGCGCGACCAATCGAAACTTCAGGCACTGTAAAAAGAGAGAGTCGGAGGTGTTTATTTCTTTTCATGGAACTTCGCGTCGGTTAGGAAATCGCAAACAGGCTTTCATTAACAACTGGTCTCAACTCTGTCAAGCCGGCTACAGCCGGATCATATCTTTAGCAGGTACTGAAAAGTTGCTCTTCTCACCCGCCCGCCCTGAGGCTGCCAAGACAGCCTCTTTGCCCAAGGACGCGCCTAATTCGTAATCCATGCGCCCTGCAACTCGAACCGGAACGGCCTGACGTGTTACGGAAATCTCGGCCTCGCGTTCGCGGCGACGGTGCGCGGGTGATTTACGAGCGGGCCTTCGCCCAAACACCGAGCGATCCCGTGCTCTTAAAGAATATGGGCGAACTCAGGTATCGCATGCGAGACACCCACGGCGCGGCGGAGCTGTATCGAGCGGCCATCCGACAAGACGCCTGTTTGATGAGCGCGTCCATAGGGCTTGGCATGGCTCTACAGGCACAAGGTCAAGGTGATGAAGCGAAGCAGGTCCTCAGGCGTGCGGCAGCCTGTCCGTCGTCTTCGTCCTATGCGGCCTATCACGTGGGCCT
>JBKJZK010000140.1:0-10713 GCA_046715215.1 Nitrospiraceae bacterium | reverse complement strand
CGTAGTTTGGGCGAGAGGCGCGGGGCCAGAGGCTCTGCGAGAAGACTCTGTGCCCACGCAGGATGCTCAAAAAGGCCGTTCAGCAAGGCCGCAGCGAGCGAAGAGGCGAGGTGTACGCTTCGGTACGTTGAGCCTCTGAGCGATGCGAGAACGATGCTGGCGGACTTTTTCAGCATCCTGCAGCTAAAACATGAATTTGATGCTGACAGTCCCCAAATGGACATAGGCATGGTATGTCCCATCAACGGTGGGGTTGAGATTGCCTGCAACCGTCCGCGGCTCATAGAACCATTCCTGAAACGCCGCATCCAGTCCAATCGCTTTCGGCCAGAGCGCGGATGCTCCTCCGCAAGGCACTATTCCCAGAAACCGGCCCTGGCCTTTGCACAAGAATCCGGCTCCAATGGACAGCGCGTTGGAAGATAAAGAAATGATCCCCGGGTTGAACGTCGTATCAGGAACGGGATTCTCGGTCCGCGTGTACCCTGATCGCAACGCCACATCCCAATGAGGCAACCACTCGGGATTGAGCCATTTGTATTCGGTGCCAATCGCCACGACCGGCACCGTCTTCCATTGTTGCGGTTGCGGGATGACCCCGCCTGAGGAGAGATGGACGTCGAGGTCACGATTTGATTTCCACCCGACATATTCCACGTCGAGTTCCAGCTTCCATTCTCGCTCACTCGTACGAACCGGCCAGATCGCAATGGCTCCGGTATAGATCTGCGGAAGCACGAGATTGGTGGAGGCATCGGCAACCTTCGCTCCGTTGACCAACAACGATCCACTTAACGGCACCACAGCCTGGGTACGATAGACCAGCCCGATGGAGGCGAGCGGCTTGCCATCGCCGTTTCTCAGTGGTGTATAGAGCAGGCTGACGGTTGCGCCCGCCCCTGTTCCTTTGCCATTGAGTTCGACGGAAGCACCACTCAAGACCCCGACGCCCACTTGTTTCTGTTCGACATGTCCCTGTCCGAGAAAACTTGCGAAGGTATAGATGTCTGCGCTCACTCCGATGGCCAACTGATCATTAAGCTTATAGGCCACGGTCGGTTTGATATCGATGAGCGGAAGCGCTGCGGAGGTGACGGCGGTATTGAAGGGGCCATTGACTGGATAGCGGGTGTTCAAACCGAACGGCGAATTGAGACCAAGACCGATCGTCACATTGGACAGACTGTCCCATCCGAGAGATCCCAGGTTCGCACTCACGTATGAATAGCTTGGTGGGGGGAACGAGATACTTCCTCCAAAGTCCCCTCGACTGTCTATCCCGGTCGGGCTCTTGAACTTGATGGACCCCCCAAGCAGGGTTGTTCCGGTGACTACTTGGACTCCGTTCACTTGGCTCAGCCCGGCTGGATTGTAGTGAATGGCCGAAGCATCATCGGCCTGTGCGACAAAGGCATTCCCCTGCCCAGCAGCGGTCGCTCCCTGTGGCTGGAAGCGAAGTGCCTGCGCATGCCCAAGCGACGGACAAAGTAAACAGATTAACCCAAGGCCCAAGAGGTATCGTTGGTTTCGCATGTCATAATCCTCAAAGAGTGTCCCCCCTTAGCTGACAGCGCCAAGATTGCGCATTATCAGGAGAACGGAACACCGTGAATACCCTTGAGGATAAGCCGATTGAGAGCGATCTTGCTAGGGCCAAAAGCCCATAGCGAAATTTACTTGTATTTATGGTAGCCTCTTGTGCGTTCCACTCTAGTGGGGGTCATATATGGCACACGTCCAGAATAAGCGCCCTTTCCCCAAAGACCTATTTACCCAGCTAACCAAAACCGAGTGCGAAGGTTTTATCGAGGTCCTGCACTTTGCGGTGCAATCAGAAAGCCCCGAAGATGTCAAAGATGTGCTCGCACGGTTTCAAACTCTGTTTCCTTTTACCCGGGTGATCGGTGGACTCGCAAAACTCAGTCGCACGGGCGCGTTTGAGGGCTTTACCAATGTTCTCAATGTCAGCTATCCGGAAGAATGGCTTCGCCTCTATTGGCAGAAGGGGTACTTTGAAGTCGACCCGGTCTTTCAGGCGGCCTTACGGGAACCAGGGACTCAACATTGGGAAACCACCTACAAGGCCGCAAGTTCGGACAAACAGCGCGAATTTATGGCAGCGGCGAAGGAGTTCGGTTTAGGGGATGGGATCACCACAGGATCAGCGGATCCCGCATGCGGAGTCGCAACCTTTTGCTCATTTGCCTCTGCTGAACGCGTAGACGCAAAACGTTATGTGCCGCTGGTCGAGTACTTTGGATACCACGTCCATCTTGCCCTCTTACGCACCGCCCCAAAGAATTCGCAAGCGGTTGCTCCTTGCGTCAGGGAACTCACGTTGCGTGAGATGACGATTCTAAACTGGGTGAAACATGGCAAGACGAACTGGGAGATCTCCAAAATCGTAGGCGTGACTGAACGGACCGTACGATTCCACGTGGAAAGCATCTTCTCGAAGCTCGACGTCACCTCGCGATCCCATGCGGTTGCGACCGCGATCGAACATGGCCTGCCTAATGTGGTGTAATCAAAGTCGGCTTCACTGAATTCCTCACAAGAGGAGAGCGGGTTGCTCCTGGATCGAGGTTCAGCTCGCATTTCATCAGGCCGCTGCACCCACTGCCAATCTCTCACAGTTTGAATACGCAGAAGTCCGACCGATAATCATCTCGCCCTGCAGCGTTTCAATAGAGGATATCCAGTTCAGTAACTGTGGTTTTTTGATCGCGTTCTCTTCGTCAAATCGAACCATGTCGTACAGCGCTGCCACGGAACTGGCTCCAGCTGGAGGAAGCACCACTGGCATTCCTATCATTTCACAAGGAAACCCTAGCGCGCGAAGCGTTCGAAAGAACCGATGCTCAACCTCAAGATAGTAATACCGAATGTCGTTCTCAACGGCCCATTGATAGACGCCTTTCAACAGCGCCAGCATCATCTTGGACGAAAGCCCTTTATCTCGGATTTCAGGATCAACCGCAAGCCTGGTAATCTCGGCAGTATCTGAAGTTTTTCTGATTTGGTAGCCAGCCGGAAGCAAGGCGCCGAACTCTTTTTCGAGCATGAATTGCCCGGAAGAGGGAAGGAGTCGAGCCACCCCGACTACTGCTCCATCCTCTCTGACCAGGCCAACGGTTGTCCCCCACAAATCGTATAGATCCATTTCCTGTCTGTCATCCGTCTCAGAAACCCACTTCAGTGACTCGGCAAACACTTTATGCCGGAGTCGATAAGACTGGGCAAGCTGTTCCCCGTGTAACGTCTTCACTACAAAGCCATTTTCACTGAACTCGACATCTTTCACTCCACGCATCAGTTGTCTCCTTTCGCAGAGAACCTAACGACCGCACTATTTACTTGGACAATTGGTTTTTCATAATCCGGGCATTTCGTCACCTGGCGGATCAGCCAGGTGACGGTTGAGTGGCAAGCGTGTATCACAGAAGGGCCCTCTCCAACTGAGGATTCCGTGCGGGGAAAGATTCCGAAGACCTTCCGCGTCACATGATTGGAAAGGGCGCTCCAACTGATGAAAGATCGGCGGGGGTTCCAGATTATCGACGGGTTTCGGCAATCCCCTGGCAAGCTGGCGCACCAGCGTGCGGTTCTCGCCTCAGGGATTTCCCAAGGCAGAGACCAGCCGCTTTCTTGCCTGCTGCATCAACAGGTCGAAAGCAGCTTCGCCTCCGCCCTCAAGGCATCCGAGCAACGATTAAGCGCTCTGCTTCACGATCGCAGCCGCATCGGACGGGAATTGCACGATTCTGTGCTGCAAGCGCTCTATGCGATCGGGGCGAGCCTTGTGCAATCTCCTGGATTGCGCCGGGGGGCGTCACAAGCTGTATCGCACTCCCGCGATCGGGCTGCCGAGCAGCTCCACACGCTCATCCAAGACATCCGACGCATGATTCTGAGTGTGGAATCAGACCGCGTTGATCCGTTTAGGCTGGTCTCCGAGTTACAGGCCCTCGCCCAGACCGTTGAGCGTGTGAGTGAGTTACGGATTCGTGTGAGGGTCGACCCGGTGGCTGAGGAGATTCTGACCGGCGAAGAAGCACGTGAGCTCGTCACGATCGCCAGGGAGACCTTGAGCAATTGCGCCCGTCACGCCCGCGCCACACGAATCATGATCGCCCTTCGGCGCATCGGCTCACGAGTACAACTGAGCATTTGCGACAACGGATCAGGCTTCGACGTTGTGCACGGACAGGCGAAGGGCATTGGGTTCGCACATATGGAAGATCGGGTTCGAAAAATCGGTGGCCGCTTGAACGTCCAATCCACGGTGGGTCGAGGCACATGCATCACCGCTGATGTCTACCTTGAACCGATACTCACGACGGTATGAAACAGCCACATACCCATCTTGTCACGGCCTCGTCCTCGAACGCTCCCAGTCGAGGCGTGCGCAGGAACAACAAGACTGAAACAATACGTTCTCCAAAGCCGGTCTCCCACTCAGGGGAGCCGATCGACCATTGCTATCGCGCACTATTGGAGACCTCCAGCAGTGCGATCCTGCTTCTCTCGCCCGCATCCATCATTCTGGCATGGAACCGAGCGGCCGAAACAGTCTCCAGCTGGATTGCCGACGAAGCGCTGGGTCGCAGCTTTGTGGACCTGTGTCTCCCGATAGAGGCGCGTCAGTCGTTCCTGATCGAACTCGCACGAGTCACCGCGGGGAGCGACGTGAAGGGACTTAAGATCCCTCTCCTGGTACGCACGGGCTCACAGACGATGCTCTCCTGGAATATCTCACGGGTGCAGGGGACTCGCGGGCACCTGATCGGCCTCATGGCCACCGGCACTGCCGTCGTTCCGGATACCCAGGTGGAAAAGGAACTCCGGCTGGCCCATGCCAAATTCCGCAGCGAGGCTCGCCGGGCGCAGAGAGCTGCAGAAGAGGAACGGCGCAGAATTGCACGGGAGTTGCACGACGAATTCGGACAGGCCCTGACCGGCTTGAAATTTGATCTGGCGTGGTTTGGCGTGACACTTACGCAATCTCCTGCTCCAACCCGCGGCGCGGATCTGCTGGACAAAGTCCGGTCCATGTCGGGATTGGTCGATGCACTCTTGGAGTCCGTTCGCGTGACAGCTGCGGCCCTGCGCCCCGCGATGTTGGACGATCTAGGACTGGTCCCCGCGTTGGAATGTCTCGCCAAGACGTTCCAGCATCGCACGGGCGCGCGGTGCGCGTTAGTCGTAGCCCCGGAGTTGTCATCTATCTCGCTGCCCTCCGAAGTGTCTGCCGCGTTGTTTCGAATCGCGCAGGAATTGCTGACGAATGTAATGCGTCACGCTGCCGCCTCGCACGTAGGCATGCGACTGTTCCAGGACGATACCTGGGTGACGTTAGAAGTGACCGACAATGGGAAGGGCATCACCCGCGAAAGGATGGCCACTCCTCGTTCCTTTGGGCTTCGTGGAATGCAGGAACGAGCCTCCCTCCTGGGTGGCCGCTTTCATATCGTAGGAACGTCCGGGGTCGGAACCACGGCCTGCGCCTCCCTGCCGGCTGCTGAGTCCTTCGCCCCATGATTGAGACACAGCTGGTGAAAATTCTCGTCATCGACGATCACGAGGTCGTGCGCCGGGGCGTGAAACAGATCCTTGAGGAGAACTTCCTTTACGTCGAAGTCGGAGAAGCCGATACCAGCCAGAAGGGGATTGCTGCGGTTCAGCAGGAGTCCTGGGACCTGGCAATCGTGGATATCAGCCTTCCTGATCAGAGTGGGCTGGAGCTGCTGTGCGAGTTACACAGCACAGCGCCCCGACTCCCACTGATGGTCTTGAGCCTGCACCCCGAGGGGCAATACGCCGTTCGTGCCTTCCGTGCGGGAGCTATGGCCTATCTCACCAAACAGACCGCACCAGAAGAGCTGGCCAGGGCTGTCAAGCAAGTCCTGACCGGCCGCAGATACGTCACTGCCTCCATCGGGGAGCACATGGCCGGCAGCCTGAGCGAGAATCCGACAGGTCTCGGCCATCACACATTGTCTGAGCGAGAAAGCGAAGTCCTTGTATTGTTAGCCCAGGGCCAGTCCGTCAAGAACATCGCACAGTCCCTCACTCTCAGCATCAAGACCGTCAGTACCTATCGAGCCCGCCTTCTGGACAAGCTACAACTCACCACTACCGCCGAACTGATCCGCTATGCCCTCGACCATCATTTGGTTGAATAGCCACAATAGTAATGATGACTCACCCGCGCATAAAGAGTCTGTGGGGTACTGGGAATATAGGCGGCGGCTGAAACCATTCGCACCTGCGTGACGATCCATGCGGCGTCAGAATTCTCCTACAGTGCGTACGCGTTCAGTCCACATGACCTTCCTCGGTTCCGCCATCTTATTGGCATGGACCGATACGACATGCAGAAAGAACGCATGCACTGACGGAACGCGTGCGCGTCGTTCGTTTCTCGCATTTCGCGAACGACAAAAGGCGCGGGTCATTGCCAGGCAGACGTCAGCCCGCCCTCGGCATCCTGCCACTGAGGCACCCATGCCAGCGCAATGAGCTTGACGGCGATATTGGTCTTGGTGGGTTTGAGGGACAGGGTTTCCAGGTTCTCGGTGAAAGGATCGATGGACACGATCAGCGCGTCGGTTTCGGTCTTGAATTGCGCTTCGAGATCGGCGAGCTTCTGCTGAAGCACAGCGACATTCTCCTGAGCCTGACCGACATCCTGCGATTCTTTGATGGCTCGCCCGGCTCCACGAATCGCCGTTGTCGCCCGGCCGATGTTCGTCGCGCTGACGGTTTTTCTTCCGAGAAACGCTCCCAGGATTGAGGCGCCGACAGAAATCGCCGCTTGCATTTGACTCGACCGAGACTCCGCTTGCTGCCGTTCGACCATTTGTCCTGCACGCCTGATACGATCGTGCAAGGCGGCAATCTTCGGTGCGTACTTTTGACGCAGCTTGTCCGATTGTTTGTCCCGCGCTTCACGGCCGAATTGTTGCAGTCGCACACGGAAGTCCCGCTCGGCCTCACCGGCTTTCGAGACTTCTTTCGTGCTGGGACTCTTGAAGAGATCGACTTTCTGATTTCGGAACAACCAACCGGCAAAGTCCTTATTCCAAGTCTCATAGTTTTTCGCTTTGTTTGCCGCATTGGGAACTGCGCTGAACCGCGCATCGTCTGAGGGCGCTGACTCCAGGTCAGGGATGGCCAAGCCCGCTTCCATGGCACGATCCCAATCTACCGCCACCGCACCGTTCGAGATCGGCGCAAGCACGACCACATCCTGCGTCACATCCACACCGGCCTTGCTGTCTGACACCCACACCTGCGATGCACCGAGCAACATCGGCTGGTAGATCAAAGCGCTGCCACGCGGTTGGCTTCCTCGGACAGGGATAAAATGCTGCGGCACATCGGGGGGGAGCATTGGACGTGAGGCGTGAGGCGTGAGGGGTGAAAGGTGAGGGGTTGGGGACTTCGCCTCACCCCTGACCCCTAACCCCTTGCCGGCTTTGAGCGGATCCATGAGCGCCTTGATTTGAGTCCGCGTCAGTGGCCCTCGAAGGTAGGACAACGTCCATCTTGTCTGAAAGACCTCCGGCGAGTCTTCATGGACATTGTTCATGAGAAAGACGCGATTGCCGAGGCCGGCGAGAAGCTGTTCCATCCCCTGTTTATCGAATTTCTGTCCTGAACTTGCCGAAGCGCCTTCCAGTCCTTCCAACACACGAGCCTTGTCTCGCTCGGTTTGCAGCCGTCCGATGAACCAGGTGCCGGTATTCGCCAGGCCTTTGTAGTCCAGATCCACGGGGTTCTGTGTCGCCAATACCACGCCCAGACCGAACGCGCGGGCCTGCTTCAGCAACGTGAGCAAAGGTTGCTTTGACGGCGGATTGGCGACCGGCGGAAAATAGCCGAAGATTTCATCCATATAGAGGATGGCGCGGAGGCTGGTCGTACCGGACTGCGCCCGTACCCAGCCAAGCGTTTGACTCAGCAGCAAGGTGACAAAAAACATGCGCTCCGCATCGTTGAGATGCGCGATCGAGAAGATGGCGAGCCGCGGCTTGCCCCCTGGCGAATGGAGCATCTGGCCGACATCGAGCGCTTCGCCTTCCAACCAGGCAGAAAATCCCGGCGCCGCCAGCAGGTTGTTTAGCTGCATGGCGAGAGCAAATCGTTCCTTCGAGGGATAGAACGAATCCAGACCCAACACACCAATCTTGGCAACTGGCGGCGTCTGGATCTGCTGGATCAATGTGGTCAGATCCAGGTCCTGTCCTGCCCTCCAGGTGTGGTCGAGGATCGTCGAGAGGAGAATGTGCTCGCGGCTCTTGATGGGGTCGGCTGCCACACCAATGAGACCCAAGAGACTCGTCACCGTCGTGCTGACCCGCTCGCGCAGCATCTCAGAATCGCCGAGAATCTCCTGCGCCGGCGCCGCGAAGGATTTGAGGATGGACACGGGAATGCCTGCGTTGCTGCCAGGCGTATAGACGGCTACATCGGCGGCATCGCGGAGCTTCTGAATCCGCGCGCCGCCCTGGCCCCAATCGCCCAAGCCGTTCTTCCACATCTCGGCTTGCTGGGTTGCATAGTCCTCCGGCGAGAACCCATTCTTGTGGGCATCGTCCTCATTGACCCAGGGCGCGAAGTCTTCCCCACGCAGCTGCGGAAAGTTCAGCATCAGATTGGCAAGATCCCCCTTGGGATCGATAATCAACGCAGGGATGCCGTCGATCGCCGCTTCCTCAAGGAGTCCGATACAGAGGCCCGTCTTCCCGCTGCCGGTCATGCCGACACAGACCGCGTGGGTGACCAGATCTTTCGAGTCATACAACAGCCAGCCCGGCTTCGCTTCCTTCTTGGCCAGGTCGTAGGGTCGTCCGAGGTAGAACACCCCGAGTTTCTCAAAGTCTTGCACGGCGCCACGCTCCTTTCCGTCGCTTCGCCGAACCTACCAGCCCAAGAGCAACGCACACAGGCGCTGTCATTCTAGTAAGAGGGCCTGCGGACTGCAAGATGGCGAGCGGGAGCGCGGCGAGTCTAAGAAATAAGTTGCCCACTTCATCCTTTTCAGTGCAGGATGCACGGCCGATGCGTCTTTTAATACGGACCTCCGTATATCTCGCACTGCCTGTCGCCGCCCTACTAGGGTGGACTTCGCCCGGCTGGGCTGAGGCCACAGCGGAAAGCATCCACTGGGGGGCCCTTGCTTTCCCCGACCACGACCGTACCCTGGCACTGGGTATCACCACCAACCGCTTCACGGAGTTTGATGCAGCCGGCAAGCGCTATAACGACATTCGCCAAACGGCTGGTTTTAATTTTGGGTCGCTGAGCTGGACGGAACGCCTCGAGCGCTTCAAGGGCTGGAATACGAATCTCACGGTCGGCGCGGGTCCGACACACGACAGGGTGAGCCGGTTTCTCCAGAACGAAGTCGTGCATACATTTACCGGTCAGACCCAGGTCCCGGTCGGCACCACACGCGAAGCGACGGACTTCATGATCAGTGGGTCGTTGACAAAATGGGTGGGACTCTTGGGGAGCGACGATGTATTTTTCTTCGGTGTAGGCGGAGCGACAGGGTCCCTGTACTACGAGCCCTATGCCCAGATCGGCTTTAGACGGCTGTCTCTACTGGAGTTCGTACCCTTGGTGTCTGACTACATACGCTTCTCGGCGTTGGCCCGATATGGCCGACCCTTCAGCGGAGCCGCGTTTCACGAAGTCGCCCCCCAGTCCTACATCGGGCAGGTTTCCGTCGGTATCGGCAACTATCGGAGAAAAGACAGCGACACCCCTTGGGAAATTGCGGTCGGACTGACAGTGGATTCAGGCTTGTTTGTGGACCATCGCGGGGATTCTTTGGAAGAACGGTTCGTGACGGTGGCACTCCGCTACTCAGCCGTGGCGTTAGAGACGTGGAACGACTTCATCAACCAGAAGGACTACGGGCCAACCTTCGGCGCGCGCCTGACCCTGGACGTGCTCTACCTCTACGGTCGGCTCGTCGACTCTTAACGAGCTGGGCTCACCACCCTTTAACGATCACGAACACGCCGCCTGCCCTCAGAGCGAATCCGGCCGGATAATTCCTATCAAGACCGGGGAAAAAAGGGTACCGGTATCGGAGCAAATAGACACCGACATTGGATATGAAAGTTTTGAAAAGACTCTAGAGTAATGAATTCTTGGCCATGTATTGCGATTAACCAACCCCTGCTTCTTTCAAGACCTGCCCTGTGTACGATCGCTTCGACTTGGCTATTTCCTCCGGCGGTCCTTCCGCCACGATCTCACCACCTCGATCACCCCCCTCCGGCCCTAGGTCAATGACCCAATCCGCATTCTTGATCACATCGAGATTATGTTCGATCACCACCACGGTGTTGCCGGTTTCGACTAGGCGATCCAACACATCGAGCAATCGCTGCACGTCGGCGAAATGAAGCCCGGTCGTCGGTTCATCCAAAATGTACATCGTGCGTCCGGTCGGACGTTTCGACAGTTCGCGCGAGAGTTTGACTCGTTGCGCCTCGCCCCCGGACAGCGTTGTAGCAGACTGGCCAAGTTTCACGTAGTGCAACCCGACATCATGCAAGGTGTCGAGTTTCCGTTTGATGAACGGGATATGCTCGAAGAACTCCACGGCATCGTCCACCGTCATATTCAACACGTCGGCGATGCTCTTCCCCTTATGGTGAATCTCCATCGTCTCGCGGTTGTACCGTTGGCCCT
>JBKJZK010000139.1:0-1720 GCA_046715215.1 Nitrospiraceae bacterium | reverse complement strand
GCTTGAGAATGCCCGTGGGCGGTATCGACCACAATCACGTCTACCCCGACCTTCCTGAGCCGCGCCACGCGATCTTCCGTCTCCGGTCCCACACCGACAGCCGCACCAACGCAGAGTCGGCCATGTCCGTCCTTGCATGCGTTGGGATACATGATGCGTTTTTCGATATCCTTGATGGTAATGAGACCCTTGAGCTCGAACTGCTTGTTGACGACCGGAAGCTTTTCGATCCGATGCTCGTGCAACACCTCACGAGCCTTTTCCAGGCTCGTCCCTTCGGGCGCTGTGATCAGCTTGTCTCGCTTCATGATTTGCGAGACCTTCAAATCCATCCGGGTCTCGAACCGCAGATCGCGATTCGTGAGAATACCGACCAATTTCTTGTCTTTCGTAACGGGAATCCCCGAGATCCGGTATTTGGCCATCAACGCGTGGGCATCGCGAATCGTTTGATCAGGCGAGATCGTGATCGGATCGAGAATCATTCCGCTCTCGGATTTCTTGACCCGGTCCACTTCGGTCGCTTGATCCGCCGGCGACAACACGCGATGAATGATCCCGAGGCCGCCTTCGCGGGCGATGGCGATGGCCAAACGGGACTCGGTGACGGTATCCATGGCCGAGCTGATAATGGGAATGTTGATCTTGATGTGGCGAGTAAGCCTCGTACGCATGTCGACTTCACTCGGCAAGATCTGAGACTTGGCCGGAACCAACACAACGTCGTCGTAGGTCAGTCCTAGGCGTGGTTCTTTATCAAGCATGTCTTCCCTTCACTAGCAGGATGTGAAAAAGTCGCTCTTCTTCACCCGCCCGACCCCGGCGCGCCAAGACGCGCCTTTTCCCATGGAGCGTTCTCGCTTCGCTCAGAAGCTCAACGTACCGAAGCATACGCCTTCGCCTCTTCACTCGCTGCGGCCTTGCTGGACAGCCTTTTTGAGCATCCTGCGCGCGGTTCTCCTGTTGTCAGTCGTTCGGGATCGGGAGTGGAGTTGCAAATTTCTAGTTCGTCAACAACTTGAACCGCTTGAAAGGTTTCATGTTTCTAGTTTCAGGTTTCAACTTGCTCGTTTCGGATTGCTGAAACTCCGATGTCGAACCTGAAACAAGAAACCTGAAACGCTTGAACGAGATACGCTTCACGCTTCACGCTTCACGGGTTGCGCGTGTTCGATCTCTGCCACGGTTTCGGTGTCTTCCTGGAGCCGTTCGCTCCCCTCGTCGGCCGGCATGAACTGTTCGACCCGAGTGTTCCCGCTATCGACGACAAATACACTCCCTCTGACATCGACCGCAATGCCGTAGGGGAAGTTGAACTGCCCTTTGCCGTTCCCAAACCCACCCCACTGGGTGATGAAATTACCTTCTTTATCGAACTTCTCGATGCGATGATTGCCGGTGTCCGTGACGTAGACATCGCCGGCTCCATCAACCGTAACGCCCCAGGGAGACCGCAACTGACCTGCCTCCTGTGCTAGCGGGCTGCTTGCGTGGCCTGGTTCGGCACTGCCGCCCCACTTGGCCAACAACTGTGGAAGCACGTTGGTGCTGGTGTCGAACTTCTGAATCCTGTGATTACCCATGTCGACGACGTACACAAACCCATCCGTCTGGTCCACCGCCACACCGCGCGGGAAGTAGAACTGGCCGTCTCCGTTCCCGAAGCTGCCCCAGGACATGATGAACTCCCCGTTCATATCGAATTTCTGTACGCGGAAGT
>JBKJZK010000138.1:0-5532 GCA_046715215.1 Nitrospiraceae bacterium | reverse complement strand
AGAGGACTTCCAGAGCCGCATCGCTTCAACCTTAAATGCGTTGGTAAACCGTTGTCGTTCCGCCATGAGACACCTCCACGGGTTATTGTCCCCTTTTGAAAGTGTCCACGCAAACAGGGCTAGCTCAGCCTGTCCCCTTTTTCTTGCCTCTGACTAGTGGGTGGTTTGTCTCTCAGTAGGAGGAAGGCGTCGCAAACCTTCCTGAGCTGACGATTTATCATCCGCGAGAGCATGAGGCGAAGCGATCACTTCTTCATAGGTCTCTCTCGCCGCACCATGATCTCCTAGACCTTCATAGCAATACCCAAGTAAAAGAATTGTGCTAGCTTGGCGGGAATCCTCTTGGGGATAAGAGAGGGAAAGCTTCTTGAATATCTCAGATGCCTTTCCGTACTCCCTTAGTTCATACAAACTTCTCGCGAGACCTTCTTGAGCATCAAATTTTTGATCTTTAGAGGAATAAGATGATACGAGCACCTTCTCGAAGCAAGATTGCGCTTGCGTGTGGGATCCCTCAGCCTGATGACACCGTCCTAGCCAAAACTGGGCTTCACAGAGGTGATTATGATTTTTAGTTGCAGATTGGAGGATTTCATCAAATGCTGCTGCGGCCCCCTTAAAATTTCCTAGCTCATAGCAGACTGCTGCGAGATTCATATAAATATCGCTATACAGCTCAGATTTGTATTGTCGGTCCGGATCCGCCTCCAACGCGAGTAGGGCCTGTTGGAAGGTATGTTGTGCCTGCGTCAGGTGTTGCGGCTTAGTTAAAGGACCTGAAAGACGCTGAGCTAGCCCAAGATTCAGGTAAAGATTGGCCAGTGTTGGCTTATATCTCTTGGCGAACTGTATTGCTTCATCTAGCGTTCGCTGGGCCTTATCAAACTGCTCGGCAGTACGAAGAGCATCCGCTAAGAGAGCTAGACAAGAGATTCGTTCCCACTCGTGTAAGTGAAAGCTTAGGCATCTTTCAGATAGGACGATTGCTTTATCTGCACTTCCTAGCGCTCAATATAAGATAGCTGCATCAAAATTGGCCGTTGCTTTCCCCTCAAACCTAGAGCCTTCCTCAAGCACCTTTTCTAGAGTATTGAGAGCGACCTGAGCAGCCCTTCGCCCAGACTCTGGATCATTGATCCCTTCCAACTGTGCAATCAGTGTTTGACTTGCACCACGGCAAGCAAATAGCTCTGGACAATCTGCTTCGGTTGCCAGGAGTCCGAGCGCTTGCTGTGCTAGCGTCCTGGCCTCTTCCAGATGCTCGATCTCATAATAGACCCAACCGAAATCGATACACACCCGTGCTTTTCCTAAGTTAGTCTGAGCCAGATCGATTGCTCGCTGAAATACGGTCACAGCCTCCTGTAGATTTCCTGCGAGAAACAAAAGACCTCCAAGCCTCGCATGGTCCTCTGCATTCACCGAGCCTTCCTGGACTTTCCGCCTCAATTGATTAGCGGTGTCTGGATCAGGGTGCGTTGGTATAGTCATTTTTCTTCTTTCCGAAAAACTAGCAACAATTTCAATTTTAGCTACAGTCATCGAATTCTCAAGAACATAACGGATCAGCTGCACATTGCTTTTGCCATTCGGGTATTGGCGGATCTTTTCTGCTTCCCAGGGGGGATCCTCCTGGGTTTCGCGATCCCCCTGGGTCTTGTGGTCCTCCTCCCACCATTGGTGGAATCGCATGCATTCCACCTCCAGATCCGCCTCCAAAGCACTCGGTGAAGCACATCCTTGGGAATGATAAGGGTCGTGCGGTGCTTCCGGTCAGTCATCGGGGTCAGTTCTTGAGTTTGCATACCGTATAGGCCTGCCGTTGCTGCGGGGTGGGCGGGGCTCCTTCAATGAGGCGCTGGATTTGGGACACCCGGGAGGGCGACACGCTGAAGCGAATGGCGACGGACCGGAGGGACTCATTCGCGGCGCGGCGCAAGAGATACACGGCGGTTCGGGCGGCGTCCGTGCGCGTGTCCCTGACAAGCGCGGCCAGGGGGATCTGATAAATGGCCGCCACTTGGTGCAGGACTTCCTTAGCTGACAAGCGGGTGGGCTGGGTTTGCGCGGCGGGTACATTGGCCAGCGGTTTCCCGGCGACCAGGCACTCCATTCGTTCGCGAAATGAGGGGCTGCCGAGGAATATCTGGCCCGTGATCTGCGACCAGGGAGCCGGCTGCGCGAGGCCGTCGCTGACAAACTGCCGATAAGCCGCTCGGGCCTGCGCCGGGTCGGCGGCAAAGAGCGGCAGCATGCCCGGTACATCCAGCCATGCGTAGGCGGGTTGGTGGCCTGCGGTGGCGTGATAGCTGCTCCACGGCCAATCGTGTACGGTCTCCACCATGTGGGCGCGCACGGGATTCAGTACCACGTAGCGACAGAGCTCAAGCAGATAACTCTCCTTTTCGACGAGCAGGCTCTTGAACCGGCCCTGCAGGAGATGGCCCACTTGCCGATGCCGTCGATTGAACCACTGGGTGTAGGTGCCATGAAGGCGCCGCAGGCCGCGGCTGAGATTGGGCTCGGGTGTTTCGATGACCAGATGATAGTGATTACCCATCAGGCAATACACATAGCAGCGCCACTGCTGTTGTTGAACTTCGTGCCCTAACAACTGCAGAAACCGCGTCCGATCGGTGTCGTCGTGGAAGATCGGCTGTTGGGCATTGCCGCGCGCGGTAATGTGATAGAGGGCACCGGGAAATTCAAGGCGAAGAGGACGCGCCATGAGCACACGATAGGGGCTCTAAGTATATAAAGTCAAGAACTGACCCCACGGTGGAGCGAGCCTACTTGGACTTGATCAAGACCGGTTTTGACTGGGCGCTTCCGCCGCCCGCGACGATGATGATGAACGACATCCCCGCTTTCGCATCCGGCACCGTTGCTTCAATCGCCGAGTCGCTCATGAATTTGAAAGCCACGGGTGTGTTTGAGGCTGCGCTGAAGGTCACCGTATGAAAACACTCCTTCGTGCCGAAATTCTCGCCGGTGATGACGACTTTGTCGCCCGGTTTGGCTTCGTCCGGTTCGACCTTGGCGATCCGTGGGAGCTTGCTCCGGTCGCAGATAGGGTCCCGTTCAATTTTTGAGGCATCGAACCCCTTGATCGATTCGGTGCCGTAAAGGGTAAATCCTGCGCCATCAACTATCGCGCCTGGCTCCTCCGCGTGAGATACGGTTATGGGTGAAGTCATGGATATGAAGAGTCCCAGTAACATGAATACCAATGATCGCCCCTTCTTCATAGCTACCTCCTTAACAATAGACGCACGATTATTTCGCTGTGATCGGAATATACGTCTCGGCACTGAGTTGTTGAACCGGACGGAGACAGGACGAACAAGAGTAGGACGGGAGCGGATAGTGGCCGTCTTTGACGGTGGGCCCTCCGGTTCGACCTCGTCGATAGGCAAGAGCCTGACGGGGACGCAGCCTGAGACGACGAACAATCCCTGGCTCAGGGACAGGTAGGCGACCGCAGACAGAGGAGGAAGTGTTCCCACGACGGTTTTCACGACCTGTCCATCGGAGCCAATCACCTTGGCAGCACCGGTGATCTTGCCGGTCATGCCAAGCTGCGATCCAAACGCATCGCGGATGTTTTGGTTGCGAGGCCGGTCGACGACCAATATTTTCGTCTCCAGGAGCCTGGCCGACATTGCCTTCGTAACGAGGCGAAGGAGGCGCGGTCAGATGCAAGGCCGCAGGCCCGAGGCTGACCCTCGTTTCACGCCTCACGTTTCACGGTTCTTGGAAGCGGGCCGAGCACGACGCAGATGGTCGCGGGTCGTTCGCCGCAGTAGAAAGGTTAATGTCGGACAGGCTCCTAGTTCAATTCTCCGTTGTGCCGCCGGTAGAAGGATCGGAAGGGGGTGCCGCGTCGGGGGCGGCGCGTTTGCCCATCAGCGGCGGGAGTTTGGCGAACTTGTCCATCCGCTCGTCTAACATGTTGTAGGCTTTCATTTCGGCGAAGCCGGTTTTGCGAGTCCCTTTCACTTGTGTCGTGCAGGCGGACAGTAACCGCGTGGCACTTTGGGCATTACAGTGAGGGCACAGGGTGTCTTCCGCTCTGGCATGGACGGATTGGGTGGCGTCAAAGTGTTTCTCGCATTGTCCACAACGATATTCGTAAATCGGCATGTTTCGTACCCTTGAGCGAGATGAAAACCGCACAGAGAGAGCAAGCGCTCTTGACCGGCCGTTGAGCTTTGCCTTATTCTACACACCGAGTTGATACGACTTCTAGTGGTTTAAAGGAGGATTTCGATGCCCCCCCTGTTGATTCGTAAGTACAAGAGTGTTGGTGGAATGATGCAGGAAGAGCGGATCGACGAGCCGGATCGGATCGAGCGGTATATGAGGCTCTTCGATAAGGACGATATTAAAAAACTCGAGACGGGCGTAAAGGTCTTCATTGAGAAGGATGAGTGGCAACTCCTGCCCTAAACCAGTAAGGGGTAAAGGGTGAGGAGTGAAAGGTTGCTGAACCTTTGTTTTCGTACCCCTCACCCCTGACACTTCACCCCTTACTGTTCCCTCAATGAGCTACTGGATTCACATTGCGCGTTCAATCGATCGGGTCACGCTCCACAAGGATCGTTGTTCTGAGGTGCCGTCTTCATCGATCGGTTCCTCAAGCGATTTTTGGGAAGGTGGGTGGTTCGATTACCCGGACAAGGAGCGGGCGTTAGCGGCGATGGAGCAGGCCGGGACGACTGAACAGCGCCGGTGTCCGCTGTGCAAAGCATAAACAGGCGAAGTTCTGGGTTCTGAGTGCTGAGTTGAGGACAGCTCGGTTGCTTCGGTTTCTCCTGAATACTCAGAACTCAAAACTCAGCACTGCTTCGATTCCATGCCACGATTTGCACTCCTGCTGACAACGTTCATCTGGGGCGCGACGTTCCCCGCTACCAAAGCGGTGTTGGAGCAAACTCCACCGTTCGCGTTTCTGTTTCTCCGATTTTTCTTGGGCGCATTGCTGGTCGGGGGCGGGTATCTGCTCTGGAGGTTTCGCTTACACCGCGAGCCGGCGGTCTTGCGGGCGAGTGCGATTGCTACCTGCTGGCTCTTTCTCGGCTATGTACTCCAAACGGTCGGGCTCCGCTATACCACCGCATCGAACTCCGCCTTCATCACGGCACTGTATGTCGTTGTCGTGCCATTAATCCTGCGCCGATTCGGCCGGCGTGTATGGATGGCCACCGGAATCGCCATGGTGGGGCTCTGGCTGCTGGTGAAGCCCAGCGCATCAGGAAATCTTGGCGATCTCTTGACGCTCGCCTGTGCGATTGCGTTTGCCGCGCATATCGCCTGCCTGGAACGGTTTACGCGCGAGGTCGATGCGCCGTCCTTGTTTGCCTGGCAAATGATGGCGATGGTTGTCCTGTTGCTTCCTACTGTTTTGGTTGAACAGGCGCCGGCTCAGGCGTTTGCGCCGACGGCGTTGTTGCTTGTCGGGCTTGGGGTGACCGGAGGACTTGCGACCGGGGCCTTTGCCGTTCAAATGTGGGTGCAGCGCATTGTGCCCGC
>JBKJZK010000137.1:0-7260 GCA_046715215.1 Nitrospiraceae bacterium | reverse complement strand
GCCAAGCGAATCGGGATTAGCCGCGGATGCGAAGAGGACCGGCGCCCAGGTCAGAAAGGGAAAGCGCCTCCGAAGTTCCAGTTCGACCTCCTGCCGGGCCTGGCTATCGTGCTCCCGGAGGTCCCATTTATTCACCAGCAGGAAGCAGGCCCGTCCTTGCTTGATGATGATCCCGGCGATCTTGGTGTCTTGCTCAGTCACACCTTCCGTGGCATCGAGTAGCAAGACCCCGAGGTCAGACCGGCCGATGGCCAAGTGCGAGCGGACCACGCTATAGCCTTCGATCCCCCGGTCGATCTTTCCGCGCCGACGAATCCCGGCAGTATCAGTGAACAGGTACCGCCGTCCTTGATGGAGGGCGATCGAATCGATCGAGTCTCTGGTAGTTCCCGGCACATCGCTGACCACCACTCGGTCTTCCCCGAGCACGGCATTCACCAGCGTGGATTTACCGACATTCGGCCGTCCCACGACGGCAACGCGGGGCATCGTCGTCTGCTCAGGGTTCTCATCAGGAACCGGGAGGAACGGATAGATCGCATCCAGGAGGTCGGAGACGCCGATGCCATGCTCCGCAGAGATAGGATAGAGCGTATCCGTGCCCAACTGATAGAAATCCGCCACGAGCGTTTCGACCTTGGGCGTGTCGATCTTGTTAACCACGACAAACAACGGCTTCGGTGTTCCGCGCAAGAGACGAACCACTTCCTGGTCCGGGGTCGTCAGTCCGGTCCGACCGTCCATCAGCAGGATCAACAGGTCCGCTTCCGCAATGGCGAGCTCCGATTGGCGCTTGATGAGGGCCAGCATGCCTTCCGAGGCGGACGGGTCCAAGCCTCCTGTATCCACCAGGCGGTATGGCCGATTCCGATAGGTGGCGTCGGCGTAGTTACGGTCCCTCGTGACACCTGGAACGTCGTCCACGATGGCCGTTCGTTTGCCGAGCATGCGATTAAAGAGCGTCGACTTGCCGACGTTGGGGCGACCGATAATGGCCACAATCGGAATGCGTGAGGGGTAAGAGGTAAGGGGTAAGGAGTTGGAAGTCATGGTGAAACCGGAGAAACGAAGAACTGAAAACTCGTGTTGGACCGTAACACAGGAGTTTCGACAAAGACAACGCTCTCGTGTTCGTCCCTGGCATTCGCTATACTTTGCTCGTGACCCCTTACCCCTTACCCCTTACCCCTCACGTCATCAATTGGAACGAGATCGACGATGTCCTGCTCGACATGGACGGGACCCTGCTCGACCGCCATTTCGACAATTTCTTTTTCGAAGAGGAGTTGCCGCGCCGTTATGCTGCGCTCCACGGGTTAGGGTTCGAAGAGTCTCGCGACATACTTATGACGATGTACCGCTCGGTCGAAGGCGAATTGGCCTGGACCGATCTGCATTATTGGACGCAGCGAGTGGGAATCGATGTCGTGGCCATGACCAAGGAACTGGATCATATGATCGGCTTCTTGTCCGGCGCAGAGGAGTTTCTGCAACACCTTCGATGGTTGGGGAAGAGGGTGACGATCGTGACTAATGCACATGAATCGGGCGTGGCCATCAAAGTCGCCAAGACCGGGCTCGATCGACATGTCGATCGAATCGTGAATGCGTTTGAAGTGGGGTATCTTAAAATGCGTCCGGAGTATTGGCCCAATTGCGCGCGATTACTGGGATTCGACCCGACAAGGTCTCTCTACATGGATGATGACGAAGGCTGTCTGATTGCAGCACAACAATTTGGCGTCGCCCATCTGATTCATAGTGCCAAGTCGAGCTCTCAACTGCCTCCCGCCCCGCTCACTCAGTTCGTCTCGGTGACCGGTTTTTCCACCCTCCTCAACGGTCGGCCTGCGATTTAGCAGGATGCTGAAAAAGGGGGGTGGGGTAGCTGGGACGATCCCCTTGCTCGCGCTACGCGCGGCCTCAGTAGGATGCGAGGGAGTAGGCAGACCGTTCTTCTTGCTCGCAGAACGCGCACGATAGGAATGTGCTCGTTCGATGCGCGCAGTACAGAACAATCTGCCTACTCCCTCTGGGGAAGTTGGAGAGTTAGAAGGCCCTCGACCGGGCTAAAGCGCGTCTTGGCGCGCTGAGGGTGGGAGGGTGGAATAGTGCGCGCAGTTGGAATCATCCCACCCACCCCTTATAAAGTGACAGCTCGCTGCGGCCTTGCTGGGACAAGGCGCGTTCCTTGGGAGAAGAGGCTGTCTTGGCAGACTCAGGACGGGCGGGTGAAGTAGCCGCCAGGGTTGGACGGGTGAGGAGGCTGCCTTTTTGAGCATCCTGCGCGATGTACTCCTGTTTCGTGTGAACTCCCCATCGTCGATTCTTGTTGCTCCCCCAGGTCTATGTTAGAGTCCTTTCTCTTTTTCTATACAGCTGCGATTTGTCACGGTATGAGCAAGACCTACGATCATCACGCCCTTGAAGAAAAGTGGCAGGCCTATTGGGAGCAGCACCGGACCTTCCGCGTCGCTGACGACAAGACCAAGCCCAAGTTCTACTGCCTCGACATGTTCCCCTATCCATCCGGCTCGGGCCTCCACGTCGGTCATCTTGAGGGCTATACCGCGACGGATATCGTGTCCCGCTACAAGCGTATGCGGGGCTTCAATGTGCTGCATCCGATGGGGTGGGACGCATTCGGTCTCCCTGCCGAACAATATGCGGTGAAGACCGGAATTCATCCGGTCGTCACGACAGCTCAGAACATTGCGACGTTCAAACGCCAGATGAAACGGGTCGGTCTGTCCTACGACTGGGAGCGTGAGATCAGCACGATCGATCCCGATTATTATCGCTGGACACAGTGGATCTTCTTGAAACTGTTCGAGCGAGGGTTGGCCTACGTGGCGGAAGTGCCGGTGAACTGGTGTCCCGCACTGGGGACGGTGCTCGCCAATGAAGAAATTATCGACGGCAAGAGCGAAGTCGGCGGGTTCGATGTGGTGCGCAAGCCGATGCGCCAATGGGTGTTGAAGATCACGGCCTATGCCGATCGACTCCTTGAAGATTTGAAGCTGGTCGAATGGCCCGCGAGCACATTGGAGATGCAGAAGAATTGGATCGGCCGATCGATCGGCGCGGAAGTCGAGTTTGGATTAGCCGAGACATCCGGAACTATTCGCATCTTTACGACCAGACCCGATACGCTCTTCGGTGCTACTTATATGGTGCTGGCCCCGGAGCATCCGTTAGTTGACACCGTGACGACGGCAGATCGGCGTGGTGCGGTGACGACGTACTGTGAGGCCGCGGCGCGGAAGAGCGATCTGCAACGTCAGGAATTGGACAAGGAGAAGACCGGTGTGTTCACCGGCGGCTATGCTGTGAATCCGGTGAACCGAGAACGCCTGCCCATCTGGATTGCCGACTATGTGTTAATGGGCTATGGCACCGGCGCCATCATGGCTGTGCCGGCGCATGATGCCCGCGACTGGGCCTTTGCGAGGATCTATGGTTTGCCGATCCGCGAAGTGATCGCGGGCGGTCAGGTTGAGCAAGAAGCCTTCGTCGTGACCGACATGGGGACCGTCGTCAATTCCACAACGCCGGACGGAAGCTTTACCATCAATGGGCTGACGTCGGGTGATGCGATTCCCAAAATCACGGCCTGGTTAGAATCGCACGGCAAGGGTCGCAAGGCCGTGAACTACAAGTTGCGGGACTGGCTGTTTGCCCGACAACGGTATTGGGGTGAGCCCTTTCCGATAGTTCATTGCCCAGAATGCGATAAGCCCGTGCCTCTACCAGAATCAGCATTGCCCCTTGTCTTGCCAGAAGCAAAAGATTTCAAGCCGGAGATAGATGTGCCGCAGCAAACGGACTCGGGTTACCGCGGTACAACAGGCACTTTTGGTGTAATGAAAGTGTTTGAGGCACCTCTTGCTCGCGTTCGAAAAGCCGATGGTTCACTTTGGAGAGAGACAAGGTGTCCCCAATGTGGAGCATCCGCAGAACACGAAACGAATACCATGCCACAGTGGGCCGGCTCCTGCTGGTATTATTTGCGATTTATTGATCCGAAGAATCAGAGCCAGCTCATCGATTCGGCAAAGGAGCGCTATTGGATGCCGGTGGATCTCTACATCGGCGGCAGCGAACATGCCGTGCTGCATTTGCTCTATGCGCGGTTTTGGCACAAGATTTTGTACGACATTGGGGTGGTCAGTACGCCCGAGCCGTTCAAGAAGCTGGTGCATCAGGGGATCGTACTGGGAGAAGACAACCAGAAGATGTCGAAATCCCGCGGCAACGTCGTGAATCCCGACGAGATGATGGACCAGTTCGGGGCCGATGCGGTGCGGCTTTATGAAATGTTCATGGGCCCGCTCGAGGCGGTGAAGCCTTGGAGTACGAGGGGTGCGGAAGGGGTCACGCGATTTCTGGACCGCGTCTGGCGGCTGATCGCCAATGAAGACGGCGCACTGAGCCCAGCCGTCGGTGTCTATGATCCGACCCCTGATCAACTTCGCCTGCTGCATCAGACCATCAAGAAGGTGACGGATGATATCGAGGGATTGCGGTTCAACACCGCTATTTCGCAGATGATGGTGTTCACCAACGAAATGACGAAGCTGGAGCAGCGACCCCGGGCTCTTTTGGAACCGTTCGTACTCATCCTGTCTCCCTTTGCGCCTCATCTCTGTGAGCAGCTGTGGGAGAAGCTGGGTCACCAGCCGAGCGTCTCTCAGCAGAATTGGCCACCCTTCGATCAGACCTTGATGGCGAGTAGTTGGTTGACCATTCCAATCCAGGTGAATGGAAAGTTGCGGGATAAACTCATCGTGGGAGACGATGTCACTCGCGAGCAGGTCGAAGGGTTGGCTCGTGCCCAGATCGCGGAGTGGCTACAGGGCAAAGAGCCGAAGAAGATTGTATATGTCGAAAAAAAACTGATGAACTTTGTGGTGTAGCCGGTGCGGCAAGTAAAAAATTTAAAGTTAAAAGGTAAAAGTGGATGCTCCGGAACTTTTTACTTTTGCCTTTTTACTTTGTACTTGGCGCTGAGCCTGTCGCTCAGCGCTTGCGGCTATCAATTCCGTGTGGAGGGAGCTGGGCCTACGATCGGGGGGGCGGAAGCGACCTCCTCTCCTACGTCACCGCCACCGCGGTTGGTAGTCCGTACGTTGGAAAACAAAAGCTTTGAACCGAATTTGGAAACCCGCTATACCAACTATCTGCGCCATGAATTTTCGTCCGGCAGTGGGGCGCAGATCGTTTCAGATACTGAGGCAGCCGATCTTGTGCTGTCCGGGCAAATTCTCTGGGTCAGTCTTCCGACGCTCAGTTTCAGTCAGACCACCACGCTCGAGAGCCGCGTAGAGGTCTTCGTGATGGTCAAGGTGGAGGAGACCAGGACGAACCGTTTCGTGTGGGCGCAAACCGCGAAGGGCGCCTCGGAGTTCTACGTGACACCCGACCTGCAATTCAACCGGGTCCTGCAGAACCGGGCCTTGGAACAAGCCGGCCGTTTCATCGCCGAGGACTTGGCTTCCCGCTTTCTGCTCCAGTTGGAATCGGGGCAGTTGGCAAAGCCGACTGCGAGTTCCGCGTCGGACAGCGTGGACACCAACGTCAAATAAATCGGATATCCACTATGGCCTCATCTCTTTCTCATGTTCAGCTCAACGCGCAGCTTGCGCAAGGAACAGTCGCGCCGCTGTACGTGGTGGTCGGCGAGGAAGATTTGCTGCGCGATACGGCTCTGGGTGCGTTGAAGACCGCGTTGTTGGGGGAGGGCGAGAGCGACTTTAATTGCGATCTGTTCTATGGAGATGATGTGAGCGGGGCAGAGATTGTCACCTGTGCTTCGGAAGTAGCCGTGTTCGCGGCTCGGCGAGTGGTGGTGGTGAAAGCGGCCGATAAACTTCCTGTTCGGGAGTGCGACGCGATCCTCCCCTATCTGAAGGAGCCGAATGATTCCACGGTCGTGATATTCGTCGCATCGAAACTTGATGGACGACTCAAGTTCACCCAGGCCCTGGCAAAGGCCGCGGTGACGGTCGATTGTTCTCCTCTCAGAGAGGCGCAGTGGCTTCCTTGGCTCAGACAGGACGCTGAACGGGTCGGGGTCCGGCTCAACGAGGAGGCTATCGAGTTGCTCAAAGAAGCCTGTGGTGGCTCGCTCTACTCGGTTCGGCGTGAACTGGAAAAGCTGGCTGCGTATGTCTCGCCCGGCCTGGCTGTCACCGCCGGCGATGTGGCGACGTTGCGCGGAACGGAACCTGGCGCTTCGGTGTTTGATTTGACGTTGGCGATCGGCGTGAAAAACCGCGGGCGGGTGTTGGCGATCCTGGCCAGGAATCTGGAAGCGGGTGAGGCTCCACTGAGAATCCTTGGCTCACTGGCCTGGCAATATCGGAGACTGTGGAAGGTCAAGGAAGTCGTACGGCAAGGGGGCCGCGAGGGGGAGGCCGCTCGGACTTTGCGCATGGATCCTCACAAGGTACGAGCATTTCTCGATCAATTTCCTGACGCCCATTTGCATGAGGCGCTTCGGTTATTCTTGGATGCCGATGCCAAGCTGAAGGGTGGAAGTGGTGGACGTCCTGCGCGAATTCTTGAAGACGTGTTGCTGCGATTATGCGATCGTGCACAAGTCAATGCGCGTCCACCCTCACCGAGTCGTGGCACCGAGGCGCCGCAACCGGTGAGGGCGAGATCCATATCGAACGTGCGAACGATTACGAGGGGGAAGCAGACAAGGAGTTGACGTGGAGCGTGAGGCGAGCAATCCGGCGCGAGGCCGTATTCGGTTTCATCACACCTTTCGTCACAGCCTTGCCGAGGGCCGACGTGGCTTGCCGCAGAGATACCTTCGCATCCTCGACCTTCTTTTCAGCCACGGCCGCTTGGACTTTCTTTACGAGGCTCTTGAGGGCACCCAGCGTCGCACGGTTACGGTCGTGCCGCTTGACAGCTTGGCGGGCTCGGCGAATCGTCGATTTGTGTACAACCGGCATAGTAAACTCCTCTAGAAAAAGAACGTATTTGTACCATACGGTCCAATAAAGCGTCAAGGTGAGCCATCCTTCAAAGGGAACAAGCCCGTGTCAACCATCACTGCCCGTGACCGCTTAATCTTGGCCCTCGACGTTCCCTCAAGCGCTGAGGCTGAACGGCTTCTCGAACGCGTGCAGGATCAGATCGTGTTTGTGAAGGTCGGACTCGAACTCTACACTGCCGCCGGACCGGAGATGGTTCAACGCCTGATCACGCGAGGGAAGCGGGTGTTTCTGGATCTCAAGTTTCTCGATA
>JBKJZK010000136.1:0-1747 GCA_046715215.1 Nitrospiraceae bacterium | reverse complement strand
GATTAATTCCTTGACGCTCTGATAAATGCCTTCCGCCGTCAACCCATATCGCTCGCGCAGGAAGTCCTGCGGTCCTTGCTCGATGAACCAATCCGGCAACCCAAGGACCTTCGTCGTCACATCCGTCACGCCGCCATCGGACAGGGCTTCAAGAACGGCTGAGCCGAACCCGCCCATCTTGCTGCCTTCTTCAACCGTCACCACGTATCGAACGCGCTTCGCCACCTCGACAATCAAGTCCTGATCCAGCGGCTTCACGAAACGCGCATTCACCACCGCCGTGGAAATACCTTCCTCCTCAAGCCGTTTCGCCGCCGTCACCGCATGCGACACCGGCACCCCGATGGCCACGATCGCTACCTCCATGCCATCGCGCAACAACTCGCCCTTCCCGATCGGCAACGCCTTCGGCTCCTGATCCATCGTGACGCCAAGGCTCAGCCCGCGCGGATACCGCACCGAGGCAGGCCCGTCATGCTGGATACAGGTTTTCAGCATATGCTGCAACTCATTTTCATCCTTCGGTGCCATGACGACCATGTTCGGCATGTGGCGCAGGAACGCATAATCGAATGCCCCGTGGTGCGTTGTACCGTCTTCAGCAACCAGCCCGCCACGATCGATGCAGAAGGTCACCGGCAGATTTTGCGTGGCGACATCGTGGACCACCTGGTCATACGCACGCTGTAAAAATGTGGCATACATCGCCACCACCGGACGGAGGCCCTGCGTCGCAAGACCCGCAGCGAATGTCACCGCATGTTGTTCGGCAATCCCCACGTCGTAGAGCCGGTCCGGAAACTCTTTCTCGAAAATATTGAGGCCGGTCCCTTCGCACATCGCAGCCGTAATCGCGACGATCCGTTTGTCCGCTCGGGCCAGCTTGACCAAGGATTCGATGGCGATTTGCGTATAGGACGGCCGTGCCGCTTTCTTCGCCGGTGCCCCGGTTTCCCTAACAAAGGGTGGACAGGCATGGAACCACACCGGATTATTCACCGCAGGCTCATAGCCCAACCCTTTTTTCGTAACGACATGAAGCAACAGCGGCCCTTTCATCTTCAACATGTTTTCCAAGGTGGGCAGCAAATACTCGAAGTTATGTCCGTCAATCGGCCCCGCATACCTGAACCCAAGCTCTTCAAAGAGCAGACCAGGAAGGATCGCTCCCTTGGCCAGCTCTTCAGCCCGTCGAGCCAACTTCTGCATATCCTGCCCGATGTGGGGGATTTTCCCCAACAATTGCCCTGTTTCCTCCCGCATCTTGGCGTAAAAATCCCCGGTCAAGGACCGGTTCAAATAGGAAGAAATGGCTCCGACGTTCTTCGAGATGGACATTTGATTGTCGTTCAGAATAACCAGGAAATCTCTCCCCAGCCCTCCGGCATGCTGCAAACCTTCCATCGTCATCCCGGCCGTCATGGCGCCGTCGCCGACGATGCAGACGACCTTGTGTCGCTGTTTCAACTGCTCACGCGCCTCGACCATGCCGTAGGCCGCGGATACGCCGGTTCCCGCATGGCCGGCGTTGAACGTATCGTATTCACTTTCCTCACGCTTGCAGAAGCCGCTCAGCCCTCCATACTGCCGGAGGGTATGGAACCCCTCGCGACGCCCGGTGAGTAGCTTATGCGCATAGACTTGATTGCTCGTATCCCATACGATCTTATCCTTGGGGGGATTGAGCAGATAGTGCAAGGCCACCGTGAGTTCAATCACTCCGAGGTTTGAAGCCAGGTGCCCTCCG
>JBKJZK010000135.1:0-3253 GCA_046715215.1 Nitrospiraceae bacterium | reverse complement strand
TCCTGCACACTCATGATGACCCTGTCCTCTCTGACCATCTGACCCTCCTTGTGAGAGCCGACAGTCTCGCAACGAAGAGGACATTTCTACTTGGGCCAAAGCGGACATTATCATTTTGGGATTACATGAACCTAAAACTAGTTGTCAACCCACTTTAAAATGTCCGGTTAATCTCACGCCCACCGAAGCGGATAAGCATGCCGTGGCGCGCCGTTTTGGGCTGCCCTGAAGGAGGCACCCGATTCGTTGAGACTTTTGCTGATTCTGTCCGGCGGTCTTGAAATACTCGCGGGGTTGCTGGAACAGATCAGTCCGGCACCAGTGGTATCGTTGCGGCTCGGAGTGCCGGTGGACTGGATCGCAGCAGTCCCAACACGGCTCTTCGGCTCGAGGGAATTCGCGCTGGGGCTGGAAAACCCGCGACGATGTCCAGAGTCCTACCGGTCTGACGGTGAGTATCGGGATCACGTCCTACAACGTGTTGGTAACCGTGGCTATTATCTGAGTTGCAACAGGGTCGGGCCTAGGCGGCCTGCTGTTGTGGGGGACGGGGGATTGTCCATTCGGTTTTCGGCGTGTTATTCTTGGCCGTCCTTGCGGGAACGGGACGGTAACCGAACGGAGCGTAGGGCGGTCGACACGGCTCTGTGTGTAAATCAGCACCCTTCAGTATGATCTCGTCAATCTCGGGAATTGGTAAAAGGAGGCATGTCGTGAAGAAGTCGATTACAGGCACGCTTGTGTTGACGATGGTGACGCTTTCGAGTGCTCTGGTTGTGGCACAGGATGGCAAACTCTCGGCTCCGCAAATCAATACGCGTCTCTCGGCGCCTCCTTCCGACGCGACCCACTGGTCCTACGAAGGCGAAAAGGGGCCTAAGTTCTGGGGTAAGCTCGACCCGGACTTTTCGCTCTGTGCAGACGGCCACAGCCAGTCGCCTGTCGATATCGCAAGGACCTCTCCGGCGTCGCTGCCGAAACTCCGAGCGAAATTCAGTCCGGCGAATTTGCGGATCGTGCACCACGAGCATATGGCCGACGAGATCAACAACGGCCACACCATCCAGGTCAACTATTCGGAGGGCGATACCATGACCATTGGAAACACAAACTACGAGCTTATCCAGTTCCACTTCCATGCTCCGAGCGAGCACACAGTCCGTGGCAAGCATTACCCGATGGAGATGCATTTCGTGCACAAGTCTTCGTCAGGCGCCCTGGCAGTCATCGGCGTGTTCATCGAGCGAGGCGTACACAATGCGGCCTTCGAGCCTATCTTTTCGAACCTTCCTGCGCAAAAGGGCGTGGAATCACACTTCGAGCATGTCCAGGTGAATGTGGACGATCTCCTCCCCCACAGCAACAAGAGCTACCGTTACGACGGTTCGCTGACCACCCCTCCTTGTTCGGAGGGGGTAAAGTGGATCGTGATGCAGTCGCCTATCCACCTCTCGGCAGCGCAGATCGATTGGTTCATGTCGCGCATCGAGGGAAACAATCGACCTGTGCAACCCTTACACCACCGCGTGACCGTGTCCGATGCGGTTACAGAGGAGGTGATGGCGAGGTGACGCGCTACGGGACGAGGCAGATGGAACAATGTGTCAGCGACCGCGGTCCTTCTCGGGCCGCGGCAGAATTAAGTCCCGGTGGCTTGTTGTCTGTGGGGAGCAGGGATTGGGCATGCCCCACTTGGCGCGTTGTTCGTGTCAGCACTCGTGACGTCGAGAGGGTGAGCGGAAGAGTCGCTGCTTGCCAGACGGCGTACCTGGCGCGTCGTGACCCCCAGCACCTCGCCAGCCTCCCGCTGCCGCAGGGTCTTGTCCATCGCTTGCCAGATCACATACCCGCTTCAACTCCTTCACACTCTTACGCATCGTCTCCTCTTCTGGCCATACTGCCCTCCCCGGAAGAACAGTAAGTCTACACAAGAGGACATTTTGAGCTAGCCCTGTTTGCGTGGACACTTTCAAAAGGGGACAATAACCCGTGGAGGTGTCTCATGGCGGAACGACAACGGTTTACCAACGCATTTAAGGTTGAAGCGATTCGGCTCTGGAAGTCCTCTGGTCGGCCAGCGGCAGCGGTGGCCCGCGAGTTGGGCTTGAGGCGCAACCATCTGTATAAGTGGCAGACCGAGCTGGAGACCCATGGCGAGACCGCATTCCCTGGCAAAGGCGGTCGGGCCCACAGTACCGATGAACTCACACGATTGCGACGGGAGAATGCGCGCCTCCGCGAGGAGCGCGACATTTTAAAAAAAGCCGCCATGTACTTTGCCAAGGAGTCGCCATGAGGTATCGGTTTGTTCACGCCCATCAGGCGGAGCACCGACTCACCCGGCTGTGCCAGACGCTGGGCGTGAGTCGGAGCGGCTACTATGCGTGGTGCCGCCGGCCGGCCAGTGCGCGGAGCCGAGCCAATGCGCAGTTGCTCGAGCACCTGCGGCAACTCCATCGGCAGACCAAGGCGCGCTATGGGGCCGTCAAGATGTGGCATGCCTTGCTCGCAGCGGGCATTGCGTGTGGTCGCCATCGCGTGGCGCGACTGCGGCGCGCGCAGGGCCTCGAAGCGCGACGGACGCGACGGTTCCGCGTGGTGGTCGAACAGCATCAGTTTGCTCCCCCTGCGCCCAACCGGCTGCACCAGGTCTTTGTGGCCCCTGCGGTGAATCGGATCTGGGTGGGAGATCTCACGGCCATCGCGACTCGGAGCGGCTGGCTGTATCTGGCCGTGCTGCTCGATCTGTACTCGCGGCGCGTGATTGGCTGGGCGATGAGTGCCAAGCCGGATCAGCACCTGGCCATCGAGGCGTTGCAGATGGCGCTCGTGTCCCGTCGGCCCCACCAGGGACTCCGGCATCATACGGATCACGGCGCGACCTACACGAGCATGGCCTACCAACAGCGGCTGGCTGAGTACGGAATTGCCGCCAGTATGAGTCGGAAGGGCAACTGCTATGACCATGCGGTGGCCGAGAGTTTCTTCAGTACGTTGAACAACGACCTGGTCCATGAGCGGGACTACCAGACTCGCGAGGAGGCGCGGGCGGAGATCTTTGAGTTCATTGACGTGTTCTATCATCGGCAACGGTTGCACCACACGCTGGGCTATGTCAGCCCAGAGCAATTTGAAACCCAAAACCCAGTCACCTATCAGAGCAGTCTACGGAATAGGGGCTACCTCAGTACGATTATCCACTCTTAGCTCAGACAAAGGAAAGCGAAGATGAGTAAATTAGTTCGCCGCCTTT
>JBKJZK010000134.1:0-19719 GCA_046715215.1 Nitrospiraceae bacterium | reverse complement strand
CCGTCAAGAACGGGAGCTTCATCTGGTGCGCGACCGCGTCGGAGAGAAGCCGCTGTATTACGGGTGGGTCGGCAAAGTGCTAATTTTTGGATCTGAACTCAAGGCCTTGCGGGCTTATCCAGGGTTCAGTATGGAAGTTGATCGCCACGCCTTGGCGCTTTTCTTGCGGCATAACTACGTTCCAGCACCCTACTCGATCAATAAAGGTATCTGGAAGGTAATGCCCGGAACGATTGCGACTATTTCTAGTGTGAACACCGGCTGTTCTCCTAAGGCCACTCCTTATTGGTCTGTTCAAGCTGCCGTCGAACGGGGTATGGCCGAGCCATTTACCGGCTCCGAGACAGAGGCAGTCGCTTGCCTGGATGAGTTGCTCAGAGACACGGTCAAGCATCGGATGATCGCGGACGTGCCGTTGGGTGCCTTTCTTTCCGGAGGTATAGATTCCTCGACCATCGTTGCACTCATGCAGGCTCAGAGCGAGAGGCCGGTTCAAACTTTCACGGTTGGATTTCACGAGGCGGAGTTCAACGAAGCCACCCACGCCATGGCGGTCGCACGACATCTGGGCACGGCCCACACCGAGCTGTACGTGACGCCAGAACAGACGATGGCAGTCATACCAAAGCTGCCGACCCTCTATGACGAACCGTTTTCGGATTCTACCCAAGTGCCGAATTTCTTAATCTCAGAACTGGCGAGGCGGGACGTGACGGTAGTCTTGTCTGGCGATGGTGGAGATGAACTGTTCGGCGGGTACGAACAGTACTTCTTGGGGCTCGACATTCGGAACAAGATCGAATTGATGCCGGCGATGATCAGGAAGCCCGTAGCGCGAGGAATACGGATGTTGTCCTCGGAATTGTGGAACAAGCTGTTTCGAATAATGGCTCCGCTGGTGCCGACAAGTTTTCAATATCGCAATCCCGGTGAAAAGCTTCACTGGCTCGCCGAAATGCTTGCGGCGGGAGGGAGCGAAGGAATGTATGTGCTCATGAGGGGGCATTGGAAGGATGCTTCCTCGTTGGTCGTTGGTACATCTGGACCGTCAAGGCCCGTTACGAATTCATTTCCCTGGAACGACCATCGAATGCATCTTCAGGAGCGCATGATGTTTGTAGATATAATGTCCTACTTGCCAGACGATATCCTGGTCAAAGTGGATCGGGCCAGCATGGGGTCCAGTCTGGAGTCCCGCGTCCCGTTCTTGGATCATCGCGTGGTTGAGTTCGCGTGGCAGATACCGTTGTCGATGAAAATCCGAAAGAGGACAGGAAAGTGGCTCTTGCGGCAGCTTCTCTACAAGTATGTCCCGCCGGCGCTCGTTGACCGGCCAAAGATGGGTTTCGGCGTGCCGATCGATGCCTGGTTGCGTGGTCCTCTTCGGGAATGGGCCGAAGCGTTGTTGGATGAAAAACGGTTGCTGGATGAAGGGTTTTTCCATCCGGATCCCATCCGTAAGAAATGGAACGAGCATCTCGCAGGAATATCGAACTGGCAATACGATCTCTGGGATGTACTGATGTTTCAGGCATGGTTTGAACATGAGAAGGCAGTGTCGTACGTTGGGTGAGGTTATGCTTAAGTCCGTTGAATTGTGACTGAGTGGCTCCCCCCCGTGGGATACTCCACGGCTGAGAAGAAAGGAGCCACCGATGAGAAGAGATACGAGATCACGCAAGAATGCCCTCGCGGGATTGTGGGCGATCTCGGGCCAGGGCGAGATGTGGGGGGCCCTGGTTCGCGTGATCAGCTCGGGCAAGCAGGCGCTGGACGCGGTGATGCTGGAGATGGGGCGCATGGTGGCGGGGGAAGTGTTGGACTTGGAGTTAGAACTCAAGCTGAAGAAGTCCTGCCAGGCCTCTGGAACATCCCCGACAAGGAATGAATAGGATCATTCCAATGGCCAGCCGGGTGCTCAAGGGAAAACAGGGCATCGACTGGGCGGTGAGGAGCGGCGGGCTGTACCATTTCTGATTCCATCCGTTCAATCTCAACGTCGACTCGGACGCAATGTTGTTGGGATTGGAGAAGATTTTTTCCAGTATGCGCAGAGTTTAGAGAGGGAGTAGAAACTGTCACTTGCTTAAGCGTCTGTTCTCGTGGTCCGGCTCGCGCAGCCGTTTCAGGTCTGTAACTGTTAGGTCATATAGTTGGTCTTCTCTTGTGGCAGATTGAATCCTCGTTCTATCCCTTACACTTGCGACACTATCTTCCTCTCGTTAAGGAGCTCTGTATGACTAACTCTCCACGCGGTACGATGGTGCTGAGCTTGGATCTCGAACTGTCGTGGGGCCGGTTCGACCACCTTCCAATAGACGCACTCGATGCGGAGTCTCTTGAGGAGCGAATATCAATCAAACGCTTTTTGGCCCTGCTGGATCGACTCGACATCCCGGCGACATGGGCGGTGGTCGGGCATCTCATGCTGGACGGTTGTGCGCGGGGTCGGGATGGCACGGCCCACGCGGACATTGCGCCCCACGCCAGATATTCCTGGTTTCCGCATGATTGGTATCATCACGACCCTTGCACCACAGCAGCCTTAGCTCCTGGCTGGTATGCTCCGGATATCTTGGAGTGGATTCGAGAAGCGCAAGCCCGTCATGAAATCGGGTCGCACTCCTTTGCGCATATTTGTTACGGAGACCCGGAATGCAGTCCTCCCATAGCTCGAGCAGATCTGAAGGCGGCCGTTGAAGCGGCCGCTCAAAAGGGTGTCACTCTGAAGAGCTTCGTGTTCCCTCGAAACCAGGTCGGTCATCTGGAAATCCTCAAGAGTTTTGGATTGAGGTCGTATCGGGGAAGGTCAATTCGTGTGGCAGAGCCTACTTTTCATCGCTGGGGAAACCGCGTTCTCTTAAGGGTGCTCGGATTTTTAGACCAACTGCTCGCTCCGCCCCCGAGACAGGTGCAAGCTGAAGAAGTCCTGCCGGGCCTCTGGAATATCCCCGGCAATCACTATTACATGCCTCGCGATGGAATGAATAGGATCATTCCAATGGCCAGCCGGGTGCTCAAGGGAAAACGGGGCATCGACTGCGCGGTGAGGACCGGCGGGCTCTACCATCTGTGGTTTCATCCGTTCGATCTCAACGCCGACTCGGATGCAATGTTGTCTGGATTGGAGGAGATCTTTTCCTATGCCCATCGAATGCGTGAGAACGGGCTTTTGAATATTCTCACCATGGACCAGTATGCGCAGCATTTAGAGGAAGAGAAGAAGCAGCCGTCTCGGACCCGAGGTCTCTGACCCCGTACTTGGCTTTACCAGGCTATTCCGTCCGCAAGTTCACCATTTAGCTGTTGGTGGTCTCCTTTTCAGGGAATATTATCAAATGAATCCAAGGCCTATACGACTGGTCCATATTGCTATGGTGCCCTATCCTCTCTTTTTGTTGCCGGGCAAGTTTGTTACATGAAAACCCGTGGCTTCGAGGTCTATGGCCTCTCTTCACCGGGCAAACTGTTGTCTGTGTTTTCAGAGAAGGAAGCCATATCTGTCAAGTGAGCTGTTCCAGATAGCCTGCCGTTGGGCGACAAACTCGTGTGGCGTGATGTACCCGAACGAGTTGTGGGACCCACACTGATTATAATCCACCCGCCAGGCCTCGATGATGGCTTGTGCGTCGGCCATTGACGTGAACCGATGCACGTTCAGGCATTCGTCTCGCAGCCGGCCATTAAACACTTCGGTGAAGGCAAATTCCAACGGGCTGGCCCGGTCGAATGGAGTCGAGTTGCACGCCCCGGCGATAGGCCCAATCTTCGAGCGCCCACGATTGGGCTCCGTTCCATGACCCAACGTGATGAAGTGCGGGCCCCGTCCTCCGCCAAGCACCCGATTTGAGGCCAGGCCGACCGTCATACCCGACATTCGACACGCCATCTCCAGTAACGGACTCTGACGGATCCAATTATCGTCGACGGTAAGAAGCCGAATTTCCGTCCACGGGCCAATTTCTCATGCATAACACCCATGCGCCATCGCTCGGCGGTTCCCATGCGAGCGGGGAAGGGTCCTCCATGCAACCCGATGTGCTTCCGGTGGCGGCCCCGCATACCCAACTGCAATCCGTTGAGACGATAGAGTCGTCGGCCTCCCTTGCGACTCAGGTGTCAGCCTCCCGACGCAGGAGGACCCAAGTCCGGAGTTACCCAAATCGTGGACAACACTGAGCAAAAGCTTATTAGCAGAAGTTTGCGCTCGGTCTCTGGCATGTACAGAATTAATCATGGGTTGAGTTGTATCGCTACGGGAAAGAAAGGACGGAACCATGGCACAGGTCAGAGAAGATGCGATGATAACGCGGCGACTAGCAACTGCCAGTAGTGCATCAACTAATGATGCACTGACGTTAGCTACGGGGAGGGAAAAACTTCTCGTGGTGATTACTGAGGAGATCGCTTTTCGTCTCCACCGTTTGGAAATGGGCCGAGCCGCACTCGACGCCGGAATAGAAGTTGTGGTGGTGACCCGGTCTCCAGACAATGGAACATGGCTTGAGAAACAAGGGTACCGATTTATTCCAATCCCTCTATATAGGAAGGGACGTAATCCTCTGCGAGAATGCTTATCCATAGTTCGATTGGTGCAGATTTACCGGCACGAGAAGCCATCGATCGTTCATCACTTTCACATGAAACCTGTTCTTTACGGGTCTTGGGCTGCGCGTTTCGCCCACGTTCCGGCTGTGGTGAACACCTTTTGTGGGCTAGGATATGTCTTTACGTCAGATGACTGGCGATGTCGGCTGTTACGTGGCGCGCTCACCGTCGGTCTGCGGTCGGCCCTGGCTCTTCCAAATTCTCGCGCCCTGTTCGAGAACCACGCGGACCGGGAGAGGCTAATCCGCGCAAAGATTGTTAAATCTGAGCAAACGACGGTGGTTAGCGGAGCCGGAGTGGATATCACCAAATTTACTCCAATGCCAGAGCAATCAGGAACCCCCCTCATTGTCTTGGCATCCCGGATGATATGGGATAAAGGAGTGGGAGACTTTGTGGAGGCCGCAAGGCTTCTTCGGGAGCAAAAGATTCCAGGCCGATTTGTCCTTGTCGGCTCCCCTGATCCAGATAATCCATCAAGCATCTCTGAGTCTCAGCTCAAAGCATGGCAAGAGGAAGGTGTCATTGAATGGTGGGGTTGGCGTCAAGATATGCTAGCCATTCTGACAGCTGCCCATATCTTTGTGCTTCCCACGTTCTATGGAGAAGGGATTCCCCGAATACTGCTTGAGGCCTGTGCTTGCGCACGAGCGGTCGTGACAACAACCAATCCCGGGTGCACAGATCTTGTTCATGACGGAAGCAACGGCCTCCTTGTGCCGCCGAAAGATCCTCGATCGTTAGCCCGAGCGATCAGGACACTCCTGGAGGATCCCGCCACCCGGATGCGCATGGGTAGAAACGGGCGCGAAAGGGTGGTCAATGCATTTTCCACCGACCGGGTGATCAGCCAAACGTTTCATGTTTATGAGGAGCTGTTGAGAAACTCGTCGCAATCCGGCGGTTGCGGCAACTGGATGAGGAGAACAGCAAGCTCAAGCAGCTCGTGGCCGATTTGAATTCGGGAACTCTCCGATGCGTTTGATGCTCACACGGATGGCATGATTGTATAAGCCCGTAAGGCTATTCGACGCCACTTATGGCCCCTTCAGGGCGCTCATTTGGAGCAATGTCTCAATTCATTCTGTCATGCGGCACGGCCGGGTGCTTCGTGAGTTCCGTCAGGAGGGGCTCTGACATGCTCTTCATCAGGAGCATGTGCGGTGTTTGCTGAAGAAAAAGCTGACTCCACCTGTTTCAGAGTCTGTCCGAGGCACATCTCAAGATGGCCAATCAGAATCATCATTGGGTGGGCAGTGCGGCGCAGACGATCGAACCGCGCCTGCCTGCGTTCAAAAATACAGCGGGCGTTCATGATAGTACCGTCGCGCTTCCTTACCAATGACGCAGTTTTCGGGGGGAGGGGAAGGCAACTTCACTTACGCAGCAGGTAGATTCTGTTTAAACAAATGGGTCCATCTTCGTGTGCTAATAGGACAGCCTAAAATAGTGTGCTGTTCCAGGCAAGCTCCATGATTGATTGACGTCGAGGGGTTGTTCTTGACGTACGGAACATTCGAGATGCTGTGAGATATTGAATGTCATGTGCGCGCCAATGTACGCGTGTTTCTCGATGAGTATTGTCATTTGCTTTGCATCGGGGACCGGACGATCTCCGTCCGGGTATGGTTGCTAAAGGGATTATCGTCTCACAGGCTGAACACTTCATGGCTTGTCGCGATATTTTACTAGACCGATTGTCAGCGATGTGGGAATATTAGCGTTGAGTACAGGCATCGGGTTGCTTGATTGAGGAGTTTGAATGGACTTGATCAAGAGATTGAAGGGGATTAGCACAGTGCCTTGGGTGCTTACTATTTTACTGCTGATGATGCTTGCTGTCGATGGGGCAGCGGAGAATCTTCCATCCGCCCATGATGCTTACCGGATTGGACCGAACGATGTGATTCGGTTCCAAGTGTTTGGCGAGGAAGATTTGACCGTGGAAAGAAAAGTGGGAGGGGATGGAAAAATTGACTACCCCCTATTGGGAGCCGTGCCTGTTCAAGGCAAGACGATACAAGAACTCCAACAGTCTTTGACTAATCAGTTGGCGTCAGGGTATTTGCGACACCCCAAAGTCAGCATTTCAATAGTGCGGCATCGGAACTTCTACGTTGGCGGGGAAGTGAGAACGCCGGGAGGCTTTTCCTATGAAGAGGGGCTGACCGTCCAAAAAGCCATTGCAATGGCCGGTGGGGTTACCGAAAAATCGGACAGGGCGGGCATTAAGGTGAAACGGCTAAGAGGCCAAGCTGTTGAAACCTTGGTGCTTGATCCTGATGCTCTCGTTATGCCAGATGATCTGATATTTGTGGGGCAAGCACAGAAGTTTTATGTCAACGGTGAAGTGAGAAATCCTGGGGACTATGCCTATGAGAAGGGGCTGACGGTTCACAAAGCCATCACGATGGCTGGAGGCTTTACCGACAAGGCTGCCAAGAAAAGCGCACAGGTGTTACGCATTATCGACGGAAAGGAAGAGCTTTCCGAGGTGGCTCTTGATTCCCTGGTTAATCCGGAAGATATCGTCATTGTTCCTCAGCGTTTTTTTTAACCCCGATCCGACATAAGTTCCCTGGTCGAAGCCGCGCTTGCCCTCGCTGCAACCAGTGCTTCCGTGTTTCGCATGGGCGCTGCCAACTCCTTCAGAGTTACTGTAAGATCTCCGGCCTTTTCGTTTCAAGCTTCACAAGCGATGCTTCAGGTATCACAGCCCCCGACGCTCTTCCCCCTGAAGCCTCGGCTGTATGCGGGCGCCTACTTCCGGACACGTTTTGACAGTTTTTGAAATCTGAAATCACACGAAACTTCACCAGATCGGCTTGACTAATAAGTCATTAGAGGTTTCAGAGATGTAGGTATTAGACTTGCTAGGAGTTGATCACAGAGACCACAACCACGAAGTACGAAGAAGGCGAATCTTGAAGGGGTGCGACGGTGGGACTGGCTCCCCTGTGACGAAAGATCACAGCCTGCACCCGACCTGTGTCCCAGCCGCTGTGACGGGTATTTCCAACTGAGGAGGTAGTTATGCGCACGTTGGCATTGGTTCTGTTAGGACTGCTCTGGGCGAGTACAGGCTGGGCGGCGACCTATTATGTCGCCACGACCGGCAACGATGGGGCAGCCGGGACGATTGGCGCGCCATGGCGCACCTTTCAGAAGGCGGCGAATACCGTCGTGGCCGGCGATACCGTCAATGCGCGCGGCGGGGTCTACATCGAGTACTGGACCAGCAGCGCCAACGGCACCGCGGCCAACCGGATCACCTTTCAATCCTATCCTGGCGAAACCGCGATCATCGACGGGTCGTCGCACCCCAAAGACGACGGATCGGCCATGGTACGGATCAACGGCGACTATACGACCCTAAAGAATCTCGAACTGCGCAATGCGGCGAATACCAGTCTGACATTTTGGAACACCGCGATTTACGGGACGGTGGATACGCTCGTTATTCATGACGGGTATCGGGCGGGCATTGCCTTCTACAGTACCCAGTTCGGCACCGTGACGAATACCCTCGTCTACAACATGTACGACTTCAATTCTGGCGGTGGCAACGCCGACTGCATGGACGCCGTTGACGGCGGCGGTAATCATACCTTCACGAACAACATTACCCACGATTGCTCGGATGACGGGATTGATACGTATCTCGCCACCAATAACACCTATACCAACAACTTCAGTTACCACAACGGCTATATCCCTGGGACCTCCACCAGCGCCGGGAACGGCAACGGCTATAAGCTGGGGCCGGGCGGGGGCAACATTGTCACGGATAACGTGGCGTGGGGCAATCGCTCACGGGGGTTCGACGATAACACCGGCCCCAATAACCGTCTCTACAACAACACGGCGATCAACAATGGCAGCACGAATTATCGCTTCTTTACCGGCGGAGGCATCCTCATCAACAACATTTCCTATGGGGGGCTGGGCAGTACCTCAGGAGTGACGCAAACCACGAACAGTTGGCAACTTGGCATCAGCAATCCTCAGTTCGTCCAGATCACCGACCCCACGCTCTCGACCTTTGCGCGGCTCCAATCAGGCAGTCCCGCGATCAATGTCGGCACGACGGTCGGCGGCAGTACCCATGTCTGCAATGGAGCCTGTGATCTGGGCGCCTATGAATCTGGCACCGTAGATACGTCCCTCCCAGCTGCGCCGACAGGCGTAAAAGTAAACTAAGTAAAATATTCATGTCTAGCCCGTAACCAGCCCCGGGCCAACTCGGCCAACACCTCGGGATTGGTGGGCCCGCCACGAACACCTCCAACGTCGCGCGGCCCGAGGTCCCCAGGGTCCATGGCCACCGAGGCCCGCTTCAGACTCCGCTCCCCAAACGCAATTGCAAGTTTTCTGGATCCTCTTGGCATCACGGTGAATCCTACTTGTAAGGTAGCATTCACCGTGATGCGCATGGTGAACAGATAGTCACTCAAGTTTCCACGCAGGATTCAGGTTAATACTAATTCGGTATACACAGTTCAAGGCAATGAGTGTAACATGGTGACTGGTTAGAGCGCTTGGGAAGCTATGAATGGATGCAGAAAAGTGTAAAAATCACGGGGTGTGCCTATCATCTGGGTCTGCTGGTGGAGCCCGACCAGGACTTGTGGGTGCGAAAATTTCCGGGGTTCGCCAGAAGGAAATAGGGTGGCCATCTGGCTTGGCCAGGATGGGTATATCAATTTATAGGATGCAGCTTCTTTTCCCCATGTTTTAGCCACACAGTGGCTCTGGGGAAAAATAATATGGCCAAGGTAACGCTGCGTGAAGCGCGATTCGACGAGACGGACCTTGCGGGGATTTTGACGGTCTTGCGTCAAGCATTTCCAGTCCCCTATAGCGCCTGTTCACTCACCGATTTCGTTCGGATGCATAAGCACAAGTGGCTGGACAATCCGGCGCGCACTCGTGATCATGTTTTTGGATGGGTCCTGGACAGTCCCACAGATGGAATCGTCGGGTTTGTGGGGCAGGTTCCCGTGCGAATAAAAATTGGTGAAAGGGAGATCGTCGGAGCGTCCGGTAGCTCATTTAGCACGCTGCCAGCCTATCGCAGCTACAGTCTGATGCTGTTAAAGCAACTACTGGATTGGGGGGACAGGCATTTCTTGATGACTACGACGGCAAATCAGATATCGAGTCAGCTGAATCAAAGCTTGGGATTGAATATGGTTCAGTGCATGAGTTTTGCCCCGCAGTTGTTCTGGCTAGTCAGACCGGAAGAAGTTGTGAAATGGGGACTTGGCCAATCAAGGTGGAAAGCGTGGTATAGGCTGACCGAGCAGTTTCCTGGAGCAAGTCTGCTGAAAGGGATCGCGCGTGTCTGGTTTGTTGGGCATCGGCGTCTGAAATTTAAGTGTCCGAAGCTGTCCGTGGAACCGGTGGTCTCATTCACGGAGGAATTTGATGAGCTGTGGGAGAACAATAAGAAGGATTTCGGCATCACGACTATCAGGGATCGGGCGTTTCTGACTTGGCGGCATCTCCAGAACGCCGGTGTCCTGGGCAGGACGTTTGTGTTTGCCTGTCGAGGCAATGGGAAAATGCGTGGCTATATCGCCTTGCAGGCGCTTTCTCGGGAGGCCGGTGGTATACCGGACCATTATGTGGTTACGGACCTGTTTTATGAACGAGCCCGAAGAGATGTCCTGCACAACCTGATGAACCATGCCTTTGAGTTCGCCAGAACAAACGGATGTAGCGGTTTTAATGTGTCGGGCTACGACAATGAGGTTATTGAGCAACTAAAAACGCAGCGGCCCTATATCAGAAGGAGCAGGACAAGTGGCTATTGGTATAAGGACCCCACTCAGGCCATGGCGGGGCTGTCTGAGAAGGAAGCATGGTGGCCATCTGGCGTGGATGGGGATTCTAATCTGTAGCCAAGTCGTTGCTCAATAGGGTTTTGATCATTCACGGACATCTGCCGAAACAGCCATCGTCTCATTCAGATTCGTGTCGAAGAGCATGAGATGTGCCGCTGCGGTCTTGCGGCCTCGTAGCGGCATTCAGTGGAGTCGAACATCGGTGTGAATCTTGATTTAACGGACGACTGCGAGACGCGTGCTTGAACGTGTTCCAGTTCACCCCGCTCGCCGAGGCCCAACACATCATTGAAGCCTGGCGGCTCGGCCATAATCAGCGCTGCCCTCACAGCTCGCTCGATCACCTGACGCCGCATGAGTTTGTTGATAACGTCAGGTGATCCGGGCCGCTGAAGACGCCGTCTGTTCCAGTTACTGACCTGACCACCAAATAGCGCGTAGTGTGTTCTCAATAATCACCTACCCTTCCGGTGGAAATGCCGCTTGCGCGGAAAGTTATACGCGCACTTTTTGACGGGCTCATCAGTAAGAACCGTCTCGGAACGGGGCCAACGTCAGAAGCCAGAAGTCCTCCTTTTTCACTGTCTCCTTTTCGGGGAAGTTTGCGCATTGTCGCCTTTAAACTTGGTTGTTGAGCGTCTTTTTGGGAGAAAATCATCCCCCTTTGAACTTGTGATTTCCCGTAGCTTGCTACGGGGGCAATCTTTTCTAGTACCCTCTGGAGTATGGCGGACCAGAGGGACGATGCAGTCAGAAAGGGAGCGCACTGTGCATGGCACATCCACTACACAATATTGTCTTTCCCGTGAAATATCGGAAGGCGCTGCTGGATGAGGCGGTGATGACGATTATCCAGGAGACGGCTGCCGAGATTGCGGATCGATTTCCGATCGAGATGGAAGCGATTAGGACGGACAAGAATCACATCCATCTGCTCTCCAGTGCGCATCCGAAAGTGGCTCCAGGCAGGATTGTGCAGATGTTCAAGAGCACCACGGCGCGGGAGATCTTCCGCCGAAAGCCTGCTGTGAAGCGGGTACTGTGGGGCGGGGAGTTAGGATCGACGGGTACTATGTGGCCACGGTAGGGGAGCGGGCAACTGGTCCCCTGAGCCAACTTGGCGTTATTCCCTGAAGCAAGAGCCGGATGCGGTAAAGCTGCTCGTCCGGATCTGTGGAGGGGGTTATGGTCAACCATGATTGCTACTCCGACTCTTCTCAGCCGTGGAGTATTCCACGGAGGGAGCCCATCATTCAAAATTGAACGGACTTGAGTGTACCCTCGCACGATGACGTGGACATACCGAGGAACAGATTTTTGCCGTCCTGTGGCAAGCGAAGGATGTGCAAGCTTTCCCGTCAAGGAGACGCCGGCAAAGGAGATCTTCTGACTTCAAGTGGAGCCTGATACGTCGTGGGCGGAGGCCGCCACGACATCAGAAGAGTCGTTCATTGTTGTCACTTAGCCCCATTCCGCACTGATCTCACGGACCTGGTCCAAGAACTCGAAGAGATAGGCATTTAGCACTTCCGTCAGATAGGTGCGATTGAACCGTTCGATGAAGGCATTCTGATCCGCTTTTCCAGGCCGAATGTTCTCGAGGCGATTTCCGAAATTCGTTCTATTTTTTCTTTCCGCCGAATCATCAATTCTTTGGGCGAAACATGCGACACTTCTTCCAAGAGCATACTAAGAGCGTCTCTTAACCGCTTGGGCTTGGGCATCGTCACCTGCGAATCATACATTCCGCCGGATGGCACAGGGACTGTCTGATCAATGACACCGTGGTGGAGTAAATATGTTGCTCCTACCTGAACAGGAATGTTTTTTTCTTGATCAAAAACGGTCATTGAAAACCGAGTCTGTTCCAATGCGAGAATCTTGTCGGCGAGCCAAGCACCAAGGATATCGCCTGAACTCCACCTACTAAGGACTGCTAGGATTATCGGTACTTCAAGGCGGCATTGAGACAATATGTGATTGCTAAAGCCCTGTGCTTCGTGGGGTTCGGCAATACACACACCCTGCAATGACGTTTGGGAAGTAGTAAATACAACAACAGGACGGTTAAATTTACAGGCAAGCCCCATGAGGTGCTGAGCTGCCCGATATCCGCTCAATCTTGCGCTAGCCGGTGCAGAAGAATGGCTGTTACCACTATGCTCATTCTTGCAATAAAGCAAAGCTATCACCGAGTTGTTTCCTATCGTAGCAGAACCACCTATAAGTTCGTTTTTCCCTAAGAAGTCTCTTCCCCGACGAAGTGCGATAAAGTCATCGCAAGTCTGTCGCACGAATTCAATGAATAGATCCGTTGATAGTGCTTCCTGCGCCAGACGCGCATTGTCTCCTTTCACAGGGGGGATCTCATAGTTAGACCTCATCGCGCAATCCTCATCAAAACACTCCTGAAATCGCCATGCTGCCCGGTTGCTGTTCTTGGCAAAACTACTCGCCCTAGGACTTTACTGCAATGACTCAGAAGTATAGGGGCGTACCCCAGAGGAAGGGGGAGAGATAGATACTGCTCCCCTCTAAGACAGGGGCCGACAGCGGGTGACAGTGGGGGGCGACAAGAACTACGACAGGCATACGTTCGTCCAAGATCTTTGGGCGCTGGAGGTCACACCCATACGGCCCAGCACACGACGAACCGTGCCAGTGCGATTGATAGACGGACCACCCGCCATCCCAGCTACACCGTGAGTCAACAGAACCATAAACAGGTCGAAGAATTCCTCGGCTGGTTGAACACGGTGGGATTGCTGCGGCAGGTCAAACTCCATGGTGTGCGTCAGGTCGACTGGCTGTTCACCTTCGCCGCGGCCGTGTACAACCTCATGCGGGTGCGCAATCTCTGGAGGCCGCAGTATGAGCCGACAAGGCCTCGCTGCGCGAACCGAGGCTCCCAACGGGCCTCCACGGTGGGACCTCACCCCATCACGGACGGGCTTCGACGGCTCGTGTGATGAGTTTGGGGCGGATCCGTCTCATTCAACCCGGGTTTTTCAGCAGACTGTTAGCGCCATATACATTGAAGTTGTCAGAAAGTCCGTTGAAAGTTTTCCGAGCGGCTCCATGGTTGTCCTCACGCAGTCTTCTTCACCGGAGGAGGCTGTGGCTTTGCTTGCTCGACCTAGATCGCAGCGATGACCTGCGCCATTACGGCATAGCCCTTACCTTCTTAAACTGCCCCTCACAGTAGAGGGGCAGCTTTGCTTAGGAAGCGTGCCGACCTCTGCCAATATCTGGCATATTCTTTTGGCTGCGTCCCACATGCGGAGCCCGCGCCCTAGCCCGCATTATTCATGAGCGCTTCTGCTGCACGCCGTTCCGCTGTTACGACGAGCCTTCGGCCAGCGGGCTCGCGACGCGGCTCAGCGATTTCTCGACGAACCGTCATGAATAATGTGGGCTAGGTCCTGGTCGAAACGTGGTCTGGTTTTCTAGCGCGGCGAAGAGCGTGGATAGCGCCGACAGTAAAGTTGGATGGCGTCGCTTGCTGGGGCGAGCTAGGAATTAACCTGAATTCGGCGTGATCGTCTTGCGTGGGCTGTCGCATGAGCGCTCAGAGGCTTCCGAAGCGCCATCTTCGGCATTGTGCCAAAAGCTACATTTGGGTAGCTTTTGGAAGTATGCCACCATACGGTCCTCGGAAGCGGTATGGAGGTATGCCTTGCAGAAGATTGAGAGACTGAGCCTGTGAAACCATCGTTTTTCACGCCGGATTCAGGATTAAAACATGTAGACGCGAGGCTATAGCGTTTCGCCGTTCCTTCATCTCCCTTTTCTCCATCCCCACGGCGGCACCGGATGCCAGTGGGGACAACTTGAACCTAGATTGTTAAAGGCTTAACGAATCCAATATATGACAAGAATGATGAGACACCACAACATGATAGACATGCCAATTGCACCAATAATTCCCTTTGCGGGGGAAAGGGCATCAACCTTAGGATACTCCTCCGTAATGTCCTGTACCCGACGCAGCACAGGGGAGGGGGGCTCGTCTTTGGGTTTTTGAAGTGAGTTTAAGCTCACATCGGCTAAGGCTAGGTTTCCCTCTGATTTCGAATAACTCATTGTTTTATGTTTTCGTTTCGTTTGCATCAACGCAAGCCCCTCTTCAGGTTCGTTCTTCCTTGCTGCATGGTAGCCTTCACGCAGGTACCTGGATCACAGTCCCATGAGGCTATGCCAAAGTATAGCAGCGAACCGCGACTGGGATTGGCCACAGGAGATGCGCAGGCGATGCTTCCGCTTTGCCTCATCTAGTGCCTGTCACTGCATACAACTTTGATTCCTCTCCTGTGGGACGCCGCAAATTTTCTGATGTGTCTTTCCCACTTCTTTTCAACGGCATAACGATGGTATCGATGATCGGCTCATCGGTCGATGATCAGACTGGGGCCATGTCTCTCCCGCAGGGGTTGTTCGCCACGCTTCCGCCGACATACCGCGCATAGGTATCGAGGGTCGCACGGCCAGGTTACTTCAGGCTGCTCGTCTGATGAAGCATTCTGCTCCAAGATGGACTTCGTCATCCTCATAGTCCGGCTCACCACTTGGGAGTGCTAAGACCTTCTCCTGTCGGGCCAGGCGATTTTGCTCGATCACGGAGTCGTGGACACGACCACAATTCACACAACGCCAACTGGTCGCCCACATCTGTCTGTATGAGCCCTCAAAGTCTAGAAAGTGGTCTTCTACCATGAGACCGCAGCAGCGTGAGCAGGTCATGATCGCCCTCCTTGGTGCAGGCCGTGGAACTCGTCTCTCATGTGAAAAGGATAGCGCACGCCATGGGTAGCGACAGACCCAAAGGAAGTACCTCGGACGTAGCCCACCTGGGTTTAGAAAGCGGGATTTGGTTCATGGTCACCCATGGTCACCTCCGCACCTTCAGCACTGACGGAGGTTTTGCAAGATTTGCGTCACAAGTTCAACCGTAAGCTTCCCCGTCACGGAGACACAGTAAACTTACGGCCCTTCTTTTAGCCTCTTGCGAAGCGTGGGTTCCGGTGTTCGGAATGTCCTCCAGCTTGCTCGAAAACTGCATGTATTTCGATCAGGACAGGCGAACAGCCCAGGCTGAATCATTTCACGAAAAATCGCCTCTGGATGCCCCGCCAGGCAGGGGGAGGAAAGAGGCATGTGGCCGGGGCAGCACCGATCTTGTAAAGGGGGGGGGATGGCAACCCGGCGTACCAACCACGGTATCTACGACATCTGCTAGCATCTGGTGTGGGCTCCCAAGTACGGCACGTGGGTGGGGCAAGGAGCGGTGCGAGAGCGTGTACGGGAATTGTTTTTGGTGAGAGCGGAGCATCAGGGGTTTGAGATGGAAGAGTCGGAAGTGGCCACAGACCATGTGCAGGTGTTTTTGAGCGTTCCGCCGAAGTACTCGATTGGGCAGGTTGTGACGCGGTGGAAGGCGGTCAGTGCGCAGGAGGGTAGGGAGTTTTGGGAAGATGGATAGTTTGCACGCACGGTTGGGGATACAGTCACCGCCGACGTGATCAAGAAGAATATCCGGTTTCATGAAGCCAAGAAGCGTCAAGCGGAGCCGGAACCACGCCGGACGCCCAGAGCCGCCCGAAGCAGTTCATGGTGGAGCTACGGATCAACGAGGCGGAGGCCGAGGTCGTCCGCGAGATTTTCCGGGGATGGGACCCTGCGGATCACGCACCAGGGTCGGACGCTCGGCTTCACGCGATCACGTCTCGGCCCGTGAAGGTGGCTGAGGCCAAGAAGGTTCACCGACCACGGTGCCCGGTCATGCCGAGGCCGGACCATCTGTGGCGCACACGGATGCGGTCGGAACGAGGAACCTCCGCGGCGGCCACCACCTAAACCGGACATTTCTACATTGGGTTGACATGTGCCATCCGGAATCTTGACGCGGGGACAGTGTGCACACTACACTTACAAAATACTGGAATTTAAGGAGGGCTTCCTATGGCGGAACAGCGCGTGCTCAGTAGCGGGAAGAAGGCGTCCGTGTTACCGGATGCGACTGCGCTGACCACTCAGTTGGCGGCTGGCCTGGAAAAGATTGGGCTTGCGATGAAAAGCCGGACATGGCGGCGAGAAGGCCGAGCAGGTCTTGGCCCGTTACAGCGGCAGGTTCTCACGCTTCTTCGGTCCAAGCCTGGGCAACGCGCGCAAGTCTCCATGGTGGCGAACGAGTTGGCCGTTAAGCTTCCGACTGCGTCGGAAGTCATCGCTACGCTCGAACGGAAGCAGTTGGTTCGACGGCGTCGAGACATGAGCGATGGACGGGTTGTGATGGCGCAGTTGACGGCCAAAGGGAATCGGTCCTGCACGCCCTCTTCGCGTATGCCCGATCGGCTGGCGACTGCGACGGAGGCACTCTCGGCACCGGAGCAAGTCCTCCTCCTCACTTCCCTGGTGAAGGTGATCCGTAGTCTCCAAGAACAGGGTGAGATTTCTGTCGCGAGGATGTGTGTGTCCTGTCAGTACTTTCGCCCCAATCAACACGACAATGCCGATCGGCCGCATCACTGTGACTATCTGAAGGTTCCGCTCAGTGATCGTTTGCTACGTCTTGATTGCCATGTGTTCGAACCGGCTTCGACTGCACAGGTCAATGAGGTTTGGGCAAGCTTTACTGGTTCTCGTACTGCCTAGCCCGGATTATTCATGAATGCCGTCCCGAGGCGTTCGAGACCGAAGCCCGCCGGGGTTTCTCCCAAGGAAGACTGACGGAGGCGTACTCCCAGTCCGTAGAGGAGGCCGAACGAGAAAAACCTCGCCGGGCGATAGGATCGGACGACGTAGCAGGTAGTCATGAATAGTCCGGGCTAGGCCTCGTTTTTGTTCCACTTGCTTTGGTAGGATTGGTATGGGTGGGCTTGTACTGAGGTGGAGGAATCATGAGTAAAGGAAAGACAGCCATTCTTTTCAAGAGGGGCTCGACCCGCTTATCAGAGGATGAATGGCTCGGGCCAGAATCCCATATGCCGAATCTGAGTCGGGAACTTCGACGTCGTGAACCGAGGGGAACGGGCTTCGCTTCTGGTTGGATAGTCGGTGTGATGTTTGCTGCGGGCATCGCAGCCGGATGTCTTGTTATGCGCCTCCTTGACCGACGGTCTCGGACCTCCTAGCAGGATGCTGAAAAAATCAACCAGCTTCGTTCTCACCTCGAACGCATCCTCAACGTAGCCCAGAGGCTATGCCTCCGGTGCTTTCATCGTCTGCGGCCTTGCTGGACAGCCTTTTTGAGCATCCTGCGGGGAGATTCTGCTCTTGTCCAAGAACTCTGCCGAAATTCCCCACCCCGAACCTGCTAGATCCCTTTCGTGCTCAGCGCGGTCCATTTCGATACAAGAAGTGATCGGCTTCGATCTGCGAGAGTAGATCGTTCAGTGCGGCTTGGACCGCTTCTGCAATGGGGGTTTGATCCGAAGCCGTGATCCACCGAACGCTCGACCCTACCGTTTCTTTTTCCACCAGATAAGACTTGATCGGCGGCTTCTCAGAAGAGCCCAGGGTTGCTTCCAGGCGCAGCCTGTAGCGGTAGTTGCTGTGGGATCGCATTGTCAACCAGGCTTTGACGGTCAGGGTGAGATCGGCTGGTTTGTCGCCTACCGAGGCAAATGTCTGACGTGATTGGACATAGTCGATCACGGCGGTTCGAAGATCCTGTGCCGGCCACTCAAGCAAGGCAACGCCAGGCATGTGGTCGGCTCCTTCCACTGCGAGAAAGGGCTCAACTACATATAATGATTGCGCAATGGTGACAGGCGAAATGGCTGAAGGCGCAGAGTTGACGTGAATCCGGTGGACACAACCACAGCTGAGCAATAGGAGCCCGCTGAGAAGCATTCGAGAGGATTGGCGCAGCCGGTCGCCGTTCACGGATTCGTCGTTGTTATGGAGGGCGGATTGAGCATGTCCAAATCCCTCAAGGCGCGCAGGGCCTGTTCTTGGTATGGTCGGTCTGTGGGATTCGTATAGGTGTCGATCACGCGTCGATAGGTGGCACGGGCTTGGGGGTACTGGCGCTTGATGGCGAAGTATTGGCCCAGCGCGAGCCAGTTTGTGGCTGCGGCTTCGTTCGCTGTGTTCATCAAGGCAAACTCCCGTTCGACCGCTGTGGTACCTTGTTGGCCCGCCTGTTTCCTGACGGTGTCTCCCATCTGGCTCGCCATCGCTTCAATCTGCTCATTGTCCCGGATCGCGGATTCCACTCGGTTGGTTTTTAGACTGTCATAGAACGCGTCGGCATAATTCTTAATCAGGCTCGCCCTCTCTTGGTAGGTATCGTGGGCACAACCGGCTCCTATCAGGCCGCAGGCAATGAGCACCAGTGATCTGTACGACGAGAATCGGGGTCTTGTCATGCGTGGGCTCCTTGGGTCCTTACCAGTGTAGATAGCAAGTTAACTTGTCCGGTGTATGTAGCACATGATCTGTCCGGTTCTTCCTGTCGAGTATTTCAGCCGCGCGCCGAAATTGTGTCGCGCACTGTGGCCCTAGGATCCACGATCGGGCGGGCGCTCGATCGAGGGGTCGGGTTCTTGCGGTGGTGTACATCGCCCTCGGGCTCGATCAGGCGGCCATCCGCGTGGTAGCGCGTTAAGCACCGGGGGCCATGGAACACGGCCAGGGTCCCATCCGGATAGGCGTGCACCCGCACCGTGACCTTCACGTAATGGAATCGGTGTGGATCCTGGGGGATCTGTAGGCTCAGGCCTTGATACCGCACGGTGTTGTCCTTGGCCACGACTCGCTCGTCTTGCACACACAAAATATCCGCGAGGTTCGTACCGACCCACGGGATGAAGGCGGTGCCCGGTTCCGTCGCCCGCACCATAAACCGGTCGTTATACGGCGGGAGGAAGTGCTCGGTCAGGTACCGATTGGCGGCCGCCATCTCCGTGATGCCGGCCAGCGCCAGCTCTTTGGGCAACCGGTCCTGCAGGGTGCGGAAGACGCGCTCCGACCGGCCCCGCGCTTCCGGCGAATAGGCCGGGATGAGCGTCACCCCCACTTGCTGCAAGGCGCGGTGCACCTGCGTCAGCCGGATCTTGTCGACTTTCCCACCGGCCTCCTCCGTCAACCAGTAGTGCGAGCCCCGGTCGGTATAGAGGGAACTGAAGAGCCCCTGCGTCTCCATGACCTCCTGCAGGCCTCGCAAGCTACTCAGGGTCCCTTCTTCCTCGACGAAGAAGGCGGAGTAGATTTCGGTGGTCGCATCATCCAACGTCACGATCAGATCCCACTGACAGCCCGGGAC